>JBGSTR010000316.1:0-19478 GCA_041736365.1 Chromatiaceae bacterium
CGAATAGCCATCGCCTCGCTGGTCGAAGTCCGGCGGCGGCACGAACGCCGGGTCGCCGCGCTCGATGGCCGGGCTGCCGGGCAGCAGGGCGTGGGTCATCGTCGGGCCGCCGTTGTCTTGGAGCGGTCCCAGCAGCGCATCGACTCCGATCAGATTGGATCCGGGAATAAGCTCGGTGATCGTCGCCGAGCCGGGATCTCCGATCAACGTATACGCCGCATCTACGGAACCTGAGATGTCCGGGTTTCCCTGGGCCGCTGTATTGCCGGCGACGATGCTGTTTCTTAGAGAGAGGTCCGGTATCTCGTAGAAGTAATTACCTATTCTAAAGTCAACGCCGCCTCCTGTGCTTGCGGATGAATTGCCGGTGATCGTCGAGCTGTCGATGGTCACTGTAGTGTCGTAAATGCTGGTGCCTTCGGCGAGGATCCCAGAGTCTCCGTTCCCGGAGATGGTGCTATTGGAAACTCGCACGCCCCGTGACCATTCCCCTGTACGGATCCCGCTCGCCTTGTTTTCGCTAACCTGAGAGCTGTCGAGCGTCAAAATCATGTCACCGTCGATCCCCGAGCCGTTGGCCGTGACGATACTTTCTTCGACGGATACGCCGGGCACGTTCCATCCCCTGTAGTAGAACCACGAGCCCTCTATACCGGCTCCAACATTTCCGGATATGGTGCTTCGCTTGATTGAGATGCTGCCGCCGTGGCCGATTGAAATCCCCACCGCGTTGTTCTCAATACTACTTCCCGTGATGACAGTGGGTCGTCCGATGCCACCCTGCGCTACGCCTGCCCCGCCATTATTTGCGATCCTGGTAGAATCAATAAACAAGGATCCAAGGGAGCGAAAATCGTATGCTTTGTAAGAAAGCACCACCCCAGCGTCGTTATTTTCTGTGATTTCACTGCCTATGATGCTGATAGTGACCGGGGAGTTGTAAGCGAAGTTGAAATCAGCGAGTATCGCGGGTCCAAAGTTGGACGATACCGTCACGTGCTCCAGGTCGACCGTACTCGCGAGTGCATAAGGGGGAACGAATCCGATGGCCGATCCCCCATTGGCGATGTTGCCTGATAGGACGGTGTCGCGTACGGTGAGAGTGATTTCTCGGTTATATGTATCCGACCCTATGCCGCCGCCGAGCGTGGCGCTGCTGTTGGTAATCGCGCAGTCCTGGATCGTGAGACCGAGCGGACCGGCAACGGTATCGGAATCAGGACTCCGCATTTCAATCGCCCCGCCGGTTTCGCCAGGGGGCGCTACGCCGCCTGTCAGCGTCAGTCCCGAGATCGTGAGGTCTCCCTGCTGAAGCGCGATGACACGGGACAGGTGATTCCCGTTGACCTCAAGATTGCCGGAACCGGGGCCGTCGATACGCAATGAGTCGGTTACCTCCAGTTGCCCGCTGGTGAGCCCGATCGACCCGGTGAGTCCGCTGAAGACGATCACGTCGGCGCCGGGGTTGGCGTTGGCATTCAGCACCGCCTGCCGCAGGCTCCCCGAGCCCGAGTCGTTCATGTTGGTGACTGTGTACGTGGCGGCTAGCGCCGCCGCGGGGCATGCGAGCAGGAGCGACAGTCCCGCCGCGGAGCCAATATGACTCGTCGGCCGATGTCTCAGGCAAGCCTGAACGGCCTTGGCAAGGGGATGGGCGCGGAATGAGGGTTCTTGGGGGATGCTGGAGGGCGTTTTCATTTCGGCTTCTCAGGGTGCAATGGCGAGGCTGTAGAGTGTACGGTTGGGTGCGCAAATCAGCCAGTTTTTAGCTTGGTTGAATCGAGGTTATTTTGGCTGCGGTGGGGGAGGTTTCCGTCGGGATTCCGGGGTGTAAACGACGTCTCCCTGTCGCTGATCGGAACCGGATCGCGGGTTGAACGCGCCGCAGCGCTCAAACTTCAAGAAAGAATAGGTAGACCCGCCTCCAAGCTCAACTCAGCGGATCGAGAGACGCGCGATCCCTGCGTGCTGGAAGTCACCTCCCTCTTTCGACATCGCGCCCGGCCGGGCCAGCTTGTTCGGGAAACAATCCCGGCATCCAACGCGATACGAGGTTTGCCGGGAAGGCTAGTCGTAGGGGCGCTCGCGTGCTCGGGGATACCAGCACTTCGCGTTCCAGCAGCGCGGACGTGAAACGTCGTGCATTGCGCTCGCTCGTGCCAAGGATCAGCGGGACATCGCCGCGCGGTAGCTCGCCGCGGTAAAGGATGGCTTCCAGAACCGCGCCGGCCTTCGGCGGCAGGGCGTCCGCGCGGATTTCCTCCTCGGTCCAGATCAGGATGCGGTTGCGCAGTCGGTCGGGTTGGACCAGCCCTTCCATGAAATTCACCTGGTCGATACAGGTCGACAGGAAGAATTCCGTGAAATCGGCGAGCGCGTCTTCGCTCAAGTGCCCACGTCCGTCGAGATCGTTGCGGCGCTCTGTATCACAGGCCATAAGCTTGTTCTTGTAGGCACTTTCGTTTCGTGCGAGACCTCTGGCGATCGACCAGACGCCGCCCGTTTCGAGCGTTTCCAGCAGTATGGCATGGGACATCAGGCGAGCGACACGCCCGTTTCCGTCGACAAAAGGGTGAATCCAGAGCAGACGCTGATGTGCGGTCGCGGCGGCCAAGATGCTGTCGATCGTGCCGAGGTTGGCGTACGCGCTTTCGAAACGCTGCATGAAACGGCGCACGGCGCCGGGACTGATCGCGATGTGGCGGCCAACCTTCACGTCGCGGTCCCGCAGGGCGCCCGGGTCAACCTTGACGCGGTCACCGCTGTCGGGATCTTCAGCCCGGATCAGCTCCTCGGGCAGCGATTCGCCGAACCGGCGGTGCGTCTCCATCACGCCGGCGATCGTCGTGGCGCGGCCACGCAGTCCCCCGCCATCGATCCATTGTTGGACCGCGATACGTCCTTTCGCCTCGAGTTGGAGGTTTCGCTTTTCCGGCTCGGCGCTGTAGTCGTTCTTTAGGGCGCACTCGATATCGACCGGGTGGGTGTCGTGACTCTCTATCAGGTTGCTGTACTAGCAGTTCGTCGCGCGCACGAGATCGGCAAGTGCGCCGAGCACCCCATCGGGAAGGCTGCGCCGGAATCCCGCTGCGCGAGCCGCCAAGTCGACCGCAAGGTTTGAGAGCCCGGCGCGGTGCCGCGAGCTCTCTCCGACGAGCATTGGCTCCATTAGGTCGACCGCTTCGCCCTGGTCCTCGATACCTGCCGTTGAGAGCTGTTCTTTGGCCGCTTCTTTCTCTTGTCTTTGAGTTTGAGTATTTGCTTTTATAACAACTATATAGTGTCCCCTCAATTTCCTTTGCGTCCGTCAAGTTGTCCGCTTCAATGGCCGTTTCCGAACGATACCAGCAACCCAAGACTGCGCCCGGTAAACGGCGGAGCGGTGGAACCGCTTTCGCTTGTTCCACCCTACGCAGACACGGCGCTTTCGCTGTAGGTAGGCGGTAGGATGGATCAAGCGCAGCGGATACCGTCGAGCCAATCGACGGGTACAGGAGGCAATGATGCCCATCAAGCAGGTGATCAACGAGGGCCAGCGGCCCGTCAAGGTCTGGACCGACGAGTTGGACCCGTACGCACGGGCCCAACTGGTCAACCTTTCCAAGCTCCCGTTCATCCACCGCCACGTCGCCGCGATGCCCGATGTGCACGGCGGAATCGGCGCCACCATCGGCAGCGTTGTCGCCACCCACAAGGCCATCATCCCGGCCGCGGTGGGTGTCGATATCGGCTGCGGGATGGCCGCGGTGCGCACGTCGCTCGGCGCGAACGACATCGACGAAAAGTCCCTGACCAAGGTCTTCGACCAGATCAGTCGCGACGTGCCGGTGGGGCGCGCGCAGCACAAGGACGATCGCGCCTTGACCGCCGCCGCCCGACCCTTCGACGCTCGACTCGCGGCGATGACCGAGAAGCACCCGCAATTGCTCAAGACCTTCGGGCGCTTTTCCAACTGGGTAAGCCAGATGGGCACCTTGGGCGGCGGCAATCACTTCATCGAGGTGTGTCTGGACGAGTCGGATCGGGTCTGGGTCATGCTGCACTCGGGCAGCCGGGGCATCGGCAACGCCATCGGCCGCTACTTCATCGAGCTGGCTCGCCGCGACATGGAGCGGTTGTTCATCCGACTCCCGGACCGCGACCTGGCCTATTTTCCGGAGGGCAGCAGCCACTTCGAGGACTACGTGGCGGCGGTCTCCTGGGCCCAAGCCTACGCGCGGGAGAACCGCGAGCAGATGATGCGCCTGGTTCTCGCTGCCCTCGGCCGCCATCTCCCGGCCTTCCAGACGACGATGGCCGTGGTCAACTGTCACCACAACTATGTGGAGCGCGAGCACCACTTCGGCGAGAACGTATGGGTGACCCGCAAGGGGGCCATTCGGGCGCGCGCCGGCGACCTCGGGATCATCCCCGGCAGCATGGGGGCGCGCAGCTACATCGTGCGCGGCCGCGGCAACCCGGAGAGCTTCTGCTCCTGCGCCCACGGGGCCGGCCGGCGCATGAGTCGTACCGCGGCCGAGAAGCAGTTTAGCGTCGCGGACCTGACCGAGCAGACCAAGGGTGTCATCTGCCGCAAGGACAAGCGGGTGATCGACGAGATCCCGGGGGCTTACAAGGACATCGACCGGGTGATGGCCAACCAGTCGGACCTGGTCGCGGTGGTGCACACGCTCAAGCAGGTGGTTTGTGTGAAGGGGTAGGGAAACGCCGAGCTAAGGAACTGATCAAAACGGATGGGCAAAGCGCAGCGTGCCCATCGTGGGGCACAAGCGATGGGCATGGCCCATCGGCCTTTGCCCATCCTACGGTTCTATTTTGTTAACACCCACTAAAGGAAACGCTGATTAAAAGCGTCTCGTCCGGGCCAGGGACGGCCCGGCGTCTTAAAAGGACCCCGCGAGCGGGACCAAATGCAGGATGGCATCTGATTAGTGTTTCAGCGAGCGGAGGCTCAGCTTTTGAGCCATCCCCCGCCGCAAGCTATTGCCGTAATCCTAGGGAGGGATCGAGCAATGGGCGGGATCGGGTTTCTGCAGCAGGTGCCGCTGCCGGACTATCAAGGACTCGGCTTGGCCGCAACCGGGGTGCGTAGCCTGGAGCGCTTCAGCGACCTGGCGGCGGGGGTGGAGCGCTTGGCGCCGCTCAAGCCGACGAAGCGCGTCGATATCATCGACGAGTGTCTCGACCTGGTGGTGGTCAGGCCGGACGCACCGGCTGGATTCGAATTCACCGGGCTATCCGTCGCCGAATTCTGGTCGGCGCTGATGGCGACATCCCGGGGCGGCGAAGACGTGGCCGCCTGGCGAGAGGCGCTGTTGGCCCCGTCGATGCAGGCACTGCGCGTCGCCGCGCGTAAGCGGATCGGCGTGCGACCGACTTATGTCTTCTTGGAGCAGTGCTGGCTGCGCCTTCCATCCCTTTATCGAGACGCTCCACTGGTCGACCTGCCCGGGGCCCTGGCCGATCTCGCGGCCCGCGCATGGCCGGACCGGCAAGCCTCCAGGCGCTTCCGCTTCGCCGTCGAGCTGATACAAGAGGCGGGCGCACCAGGCTATCGGCTGCCAACGCGAGGCCGGCGCTTTCCCGCCGGCGGCGCACCCGTCGATACGCGCTGGCTGCGCTGGGACAGCCAGCGTCTGCAACCTCAAGCCGAGGATCCAGGCTTGGGCAACTACTTCGAGTATCAGCTCGCTCTCCCCAGCCTGGAGGAAAGCTATCTCGGGGGCCACTTTATGGCGCGCAACGTATTTGCACACTTCCGTTGCACGCGATTCACGGACGCCGAAGGTCGCTCCGTCTTGCTGCTCGACGAGATCCAGAGCGACTGGTTGCGGGACCTTCGCCGCCAGCGTCGGGGCAAGGGCGCGTCCGGGTCCATGGCCGATGGGTCCCTGCTCTCCATCCCGGAGTGCCCGGTGGAGCAGGACTGGCTGGCCATTGCCCTGCGCGCTTTCATCGACCGCGCCCGGGATGAACCTTGCGATCTGATCGCCTGGGTCCCCGGCACGATTCAGGCCGAGCTCAACCCCGGCCTGCCCCTGACCGTTGCCAGGGAGCTCTATGATCGGCAGGTACCGCAAACCCTGGCCCGTCTCCTGACCCACGACTTGGGGGTCGGTCTGGGTGGGGCTCCGCTGGAGGTGGGGTACCCGACCTACCGACGCGATCTGCACATGCACCACCGGCGGGGGCTCGGCTGGCTGCTGGTCGGTCCGGACGGGGAGACGCCGGCGAGCGAGCCGGTTGCGGAATTCGGCAGGCTCCTAAGACGATTCCGGTCGCGGGCGACACCGGTCGTCGAGCGCCTGCCGGCCATGGAGATCCGGGTCGAAACGGTGATGGACATTCCGGTTGACGACATCAACGGCCTGTTGCCCCCGGGGAACGAGGAGGCGCTGTGGATCGGCGAAGTGCCCGCAGGGGCCGAGGACGAGCGAAGATCGCCGGCGATCCAAATGACCTGCGAAGGCCTGTTGTTCGATGCCGCGCGACGATTGACCGAAGAGGAGGCAGGCGGACACGGCAATCGCTGGGGTGCCTTCGCCGATGATGTGGAGGGCTTTGTCGAGACCTGGCTGCCCCTGGGATTGGAGCAATCGAGCGTAGTCAACCTCGGGGTTGCGAACGACTCCGGTCAAGAGCCATTGATCGCCGCCGGTGAGCCCCGCGGCATGGGCCTGGTCTACGCCGACCGGGAAGAGGACCGGGATCGGGCCGGAATGCTGGCAGTCATCGCCATGGACATCAAGGGCCCCTCGGGGGAGATCGGCAACGTCCTCGTCTCCGCGCTTCCCTTCTTCGCCGAGGGCTTGTGCTACCGGGCGGAGGTTCGCGAGATCGCCCTCCACCCCTGTCGCCTGGAGGCACGTCTGGAGCTGGCCGTTGCCGGCACCTTGGTGTTCCCATACGACCTGCTGTTCTACAAGCACCGCGCCCTATACCGGCCGGGTGAGTCTTGCACCTTTTCACTCGCGGCCCTGGCCTACGAGCTGGAACCAACCGGCGGGGAGGAGATCGTCATCGACGATCCCGAGCAGGTTCGCGCCTTCCGGGCCCAAGATGCCTGGGTCGAGACCCACGGCTGCTGGACGCGGGAGGACGAGACGGCCGCCCTGGAGGACTGGGAGCCCGGATCCCCGGCAGACATGGAGCCCATCCGGGTTGATCTTTCCCGCATGGCCATGTTGATGCCGGGCGAGGACGGGCCGGCGGACGACGCCTTTTTCCAGGGCGAGGTGAAGCGAGTGATCCCGCATGTCTATGTCCTGTTCGGCGTGCCCATCTGGCGCGTCGACGTGGTGGTCGCCAATCCCGAAGACCAGGTCCTGACGCTGCCGTTCTATGTCCCGGAGCACTGCCTCAGCGATGGTTGGAGGCCGCGGCCGGGTGGGTACGTCAAGGGCTCAGCATGGGTGCAGGGGTATCTCGTCGCGGGCGCTGATGCAGTCGCGCTGCACTGAGCCGCGGAAAGAACCGACTGGGCGGGCCGGCGACCGCTCGCGCGAACCCAGTCGGTCCATGTGGCCGAATGACACGGGCTTGGCGACAACCCCAGTTGCACAGTATCGAGAAGATGGAGGGCCGCCGGCCCGACGGACTGAGCCTTCATTCGGCGGGCGCGTTATTCAAGCGCCCGAGATCTTCCGACCTGCGCCGTGTGCTTCGGCTGGTTAGGCGCCGTTGAGATGCTCCTCCTTGATGGTTCTGAACTCGGAGCCGAGCCGGTTCGCTGTTCTGTCGTTCAAGACCGACTTGGCCTCGGAGAAGACCTCGTCCTCTTCTTCATCCAAATGATGCTCCAGCTCCTCCTTTAGCTTGGAGAACTGGGCCTTCCAGCCCGAGCTGGACATGTCGGTCTCCGCCAGCTTCTCCAGCATCTCCGATGCCTCTGCATGCTCGGAGACGCTGTGGCGCGCCCTGTCCCGGCTGTCGGCCATCCCCAACAACTCCGCGTAGAAGGACTGCTCTTCCGCGGCGGCATGAGCCTCCACCTCCTTCTTCAGCCGCGCAAAGAGCTCCTTTCGCTCGTCGCTCGCTCCCTGGGTTTTGTCCAGCTCGGACAGCAGCGCACGCTGGGTTTCATGATCGGAGCTGAGTGTCGAATAGATGTCGGTCATTTCTTGTCGGCCTATTGGAGTTGCACATGGATGTAAGCGCAGACGCAAGAGGCGTGCCCGCGGGCCGTATGTAGATCGACAGTGGTGGCCGACCGCGATGAACGGCAACGCGACTGTCGGAGAGCCACAGGGGAGGGCTGGATCTTGCGCCGAAGCGCAGTGCCCATGAGGTGCGAGTCGACGGGCTCGCGCGGCATGCGGTGCATGGGTCTTTTCCGACGGCGCGATCCCGCGGAATCCTAGGGTCCGATCTGGGCCCGGATCCACCGATTGGGCGAAATGAACCGCCGCGGGAGTCGCGAATGGTCAATTCCCCCAGCTCCGCTCTCGGGCTCCGTCTTATAGGGATCTCGTTACGTTCGAGATCCCCTGCGATCGGCACTCAACGCCGGTATCGACCGCGCGGATTGGCATTGCATTGGGGTGCCGGGTCGATGACTTTAGCCGTGCTCTACGTCATCTGGTCTCATGTCGCCGTCGGTCGGATCCGGTCGTATTTTCGTTTGTCCTCTCGTTAGCGTCTCCCCGGCTCCGAAAGAAGCCTATGTAACCGTCCATGGACCCATTCGCCGTACGTATCCGTATTACAAGCGGGTTTGCTCGATTCGAATGACACCAAAGCGGGCGCATATTGTATCCGAAGCGCCTTTGCATTGCGCCGCTTCGCGCCCGAAAAAGTAAGCCATGGTCGGAATTTGGACGTTGGTGAGATGGGGGACGGGAGGGGTAGATTTTCTTATCGACGCGGATGTGAGCTGGGTGTATCTTCCGCGCGGGCTCTGACCCCTCTGTTGCTCGCGCCAGATAGCCGGCAGGCGTTTCGAACACGCTTGCCCGTTAGGCTATTGCGAGCAACTTCCGGCGACTCGCTGTTAAAACGATAAAGCAAAGCTAGGAAATAACCTCCGATGAAAAGCAGCATCCATAGTCGTAATGGAAATCTGGTTCCGCGGCTCGTTGGTCGCGTGTTCATCCCGCTGTTGATGGGCGTCGGCTTGAGCGCGCCTACCGTGGCTCAGTCGCCGGTTCAGACGTACTACGTCCCGCTTCCGGAAACGGATGCCCTCAATATTTCCTTCAAGACGATCTACACCTCGCCGCGGCTCCCATCAATACGCTGGTATCCATCGCCGTCGCCGCCAATGGCACCGTCGTCTGGTATGACCACTGGGAGGACGGCCCCGACCCCGACGTCACCGGAAATCGTCAGTCCAGCACGCAGATATGGGGTGACGGCGATCTCACCAACGGCATCGCGCCCGGCACCGTGAACGACATCCTGCGCGGCGGCGACGCAATCGTGCTGCAAAACCTGGTGCCCGTCCCCCGCGGCACGTCGTTGCTCTACGACGGTCGCGACCGCATCCAGGCATCCTTCCCGATCGCCGTCACCCGCGGGGCCTTCCCGGTGTCCCCGGGTTCGCTCCTGGCCGGTGGAACCGAGGTTTTGGATACGGATTCCTGGGGCACCTACTACATCGCTCCGGTCGGCGAGAACACACCGGACTCCAGCCTTACACAGCCGTTCGAGTCCACGCAGCTCTACGTGATGGCGCGGCTGCCCAATACCGAGGTCAAGCTGAACGGGGTGACGATCGCCACGATCGGCGAGGGTGAGAATTTCACCATCAACGATGTGAAAGAAGACGATGTCGTGGAGACCTCGAGCCCGGTCCAGATTCATCTCGTCACCGGCGATGTCGGCTCGACCTATGAAATGCGCTGGTACTCCTTGCTCCCGGTGGCTGCTTGGTCCAACGACTATTACACGCCGGTGGGCGAAGAGGTCGGCCCCACCGGCATCTGGCTCTACAACCCGGCCGGTAGCGAGATCAGCGTCAGCTATGATCGCGATGGCGCCACGAATCAGGGGCCCTTTACGGTGGCCGCGCATAGCACGCGTTTTCTCAGGATCACCAACGGCGGCAACATCGACCTCCCGGGCAATGGGCGTTCGGGCCTTCGCTTCTACAGCACCGGTGGCGCGGCCTTCCTTGCGTTGACCCAGACCGACGCAGCCAACTCCGGCCAACTCTACGACTGGGGTCACCCCCTCATCCCCGCTGATCGGCTGACCTCCCAGGCTCTTATTGGCTGGGGCTACGGCTGTACCGACAACAATTGCAACCAGTCGACCACCATATCGACAAAGAGCCGGAGCATCGTCTGGGTCACGCCGGTCAGCGCCGCGGACATTTACACCGATTTCAACGGCGACGGCACCGTCGACAGCACCATCCCGGCGCGCGCCCTCCAACTCGTCAGTCTCACGGATTCCGATGAGGACATGACCGGCGCACGAATCTTCGCAACAGCCTCCGGCAGCGGACTAACCGGCACGCCGGTCGACATCGCCGTCGCTTGGGGCCAAGACCCGGTTCGCTCGGGCTCCGGCGACAGTGGGGCACTCGATCTCGGCACCGTCGTGCCGCCCCTGCCGCTGGTCGATGCCGCCAAGTCGGTCGAGTTGCTGACCGACCGAGACGGAGACGGTCTGCCGAGTCCCGGCGACCGGCTGCGTTATACCATCCGCGTCGTCAACATCGGCCGGGTCAACGTACCCAGCAAGGCCTTGACCATCACCGACACGCTGCCCGGCGACACCTCCTACGTTGCAAACTCTACCGAGTATTTCGATGGAGCCACTCGCACCCCGATTGCGGACGGCGGCGCGGATTTCCCGCTCGCTGGAGGCGGTATCGAGAACATCGCGATCCTCCCCGTTGACGGAGCCCATGAGATCTCATTCGAGGTCGATGTCGCTGACTTCGCGGGGCTCACTTGCGGCACCACCAGCATCGTCAACCGCGGCGCGGTACTGCAGGGTGCGGAGGTGATCGATTTCGAGGCCGTAAGCCCGCTGAGCTTCCGCACCGATATCCGGATCGAGAAGACCACCAACGGCGTGGACGGCCCGACGCTGGATGTGGGTTCGGAGGTGACCTGGAACTACCAGGTAAGCACCACCGGGAACGTCTTCCTCGGCGGTGTTCGGGTCACCGACAGCGACCCCGCCGTGATTCCGGTCTATCTATCGGGCGACGGCAATGACAATGGGCTCTTGGAGCCGGGCGAGGTCTGGAACTATCAGGCGTCCGGCACCGCGATCGAAGGTTCGTACGAGAACCTGGGTACCGCTACCGGAACCCCGGTGTACGGCGATCTCGACTGTACCGCGGGGCCGGGCCTTGAGAACCCGAGCGCCAGCGATCCGAGCTATTACACCGGCGTGATCCCGGCCAACCCGGCCATCGACATCGAGAAGGCGACCAACGGCGAGGACGCCGATTTCACCCCCGGTCCGAGCCTAGAGGCGGGGACCACCGTGACCTGGACCTATGTGGTTACCAACACCGGCAATGTCGAGCTTACCGGCGTGAGCGTCAGCGATGACCAAATCGCTACCATCAGTTGTCCGCAAACCACGCTCGCGGCCGGCGCGTCGATGACCTGTACCGCCACGGGGATCGCCGTCGAGGGGCAATACGTCAACGAGGGAACCGTCTCCGCCACCTCGCCGAAGGGTGAGTTCGTGACGGACACCGATCCGAGCCATTACCTCGGCACGGAGCCGGACATGCCCGCCATCGATGTCGAGAAGGCCACCAACGGTGAAGACGCCGACACCGGACCCGGTCCAACCCTGACCGTGGGCACGGCGGTGACCTGGACCTATGTGGTCACCAACACCGGCAATGTCGCGCTCGACAACGTGGCGGTCAGCGACGACAAGATCGGCGCCATCGCTTGTCCGCAGACCACGCTTGCGGCTGCCGAGTCGATGACCTGCAGCGCCACGGGCACGGCGGTGGAAGGGCAGTACGGCAACCTCGCAACCGTCGTCGCCAGCCCGCCCAAGGGCGAGGCCGTGACGGACACGGACGCGAGCCATTATTTCGGTAAGACCGCGGCCTGCGATGGCTCGATCGACATCGAGAAAAAGGTGAAAGCGTCCAGTTGCGTTGGCTGCGCCGTGACCTACGAGATTACGGTCACCAACACGGGATCCTGCGAGCTAGCCGGCGTCGCGGTTACGGATGAGCTGGCGCCGGTCTGTGACAAGACCATCGGCTCCCTAGGGGCCGGGCAAAGCGTGACTTACACCTGCAAGGCACCGCGTCCCGCGGACAGCGTCCTGAGCTTCAAGGACAACTTCTCCCAGCGGAGCTTCGACAACAACAACGGCAACGTGATGTGGGCCGGTCCATGGACGGAGGTCGACAAGGCGAACCAGGGCGGCCAGGGCACGCAGGACCCGCTCACCGGCAATGTCACGATAAGCGGGAGCTACGAGCTGTGGCTGGATGACAATCCCGATACGGGTGCCCAACCCCTTGTATCCCGTAGGGCGGATCTGACCGGAGCAACCTCCGCAACCCTGTCCTTCAATTGGAAGACCGCGTGCGGGGTGGACCCCGACGACAAGGTGGTCGTTGAAGTCTCGTCCAATGGCGGGGCAAGCTACAAAGTGCTGAGGGCGTTCACCGGCTTCCAAGGTTGCAATAATGGCATCCCGGTCTTCAACATCAACGGATACATATCGGACCAGACCCGGGTGCGATTCCGCGTGGTGTCGGGATACGGAGAAGCAAAGGAGGTATTCAAGGTCGATAACCTCTGTATCGTCGCCAAGAAGCCGTTCACCAACCGGGCGTGCGTCTCCGCGACCTACGACGATCAATCCGCATCCGATTGCGCCGAGGTCGTGTTGGGCCAATAAGCCCGCGGGTAGCGGGTTGAGGTATCCGGGCTCGGACGGCACAGGCGCCGCCGTGCCCGGACACCGGGGCTCGTGAACAAGACCATTGAAGCGAAGGCTTAGCGTCAATCGACCTAAGCCTTTTTTTGCACCTCGGGAAACGCTCGTCGAATGCCCATCGCGCATCCGACTCCGGGTCGCGCTTCACCGGCTCGGCACCGCCCGAATCGAGCCGATAGGATAAGGCGTGTCGCATTGGTGGATTAGGGCCAACTGCCGGTGACAAGGCACCATGCGAAACGCCGGATTCCAGTGGTTTGGTCGCAAGTGAGCGCTATCGTCGATTGCATGGGGGCAAACAGTAGCGGTTTCTGGCATTGAAAATGCCCGTTGAACATCGTAAGGCGGCCATGAGCGGCTGCCCGCAATTCACCAAGCAGAGGAAAAGACGATGAGCGACCAACAACCGGCGCACCTCGAAAAACACGACACCACCACCACCCGTGCCTCCCGCACGTCCGACGACGCAAGATTGCACGCAAATATCGGCTACCTACTCCTGGCGATCGGCGTGGCTATAGTCGCCGCGAGCCTCCCGCTCAACGCCGAATCCAATCGCCAACAGGCAGGTCCGCAGGCCAATAGCGAGGCCCAAACGAAGGCGCCACAACCCAATACGCTCACCCACCCGTCCGATGATCGAACCATGATGGGGTACGGCACTACGCCCATTACCGACGACGACGTCAAAGACCCGTCGTTGGGGAATAAGTCGATGCTGGGAACCGAGCAAGACCAACAAAGCGCAGCCGACGACGAGAAGCGCTAAGAGCTGGATCCGGACGCAACCGAGGTGGGGCAGTTGGTCCCTTCCTCGGAGGCGTGCTGCGCTCCGTGGATGTTGGCGCGCAGCCGAACATCTGGAGCAGACCGATCTTTAAGATCGTAAGTGTGGCGCCATTCGCTCCGGCGGAACCGAGCCGACGAATTATCGCCGGCCCGATGATCGTCACGGATTCAGCAGCACCTTGATGGTCCCGTCTTGCTTCTTCTGGAAAATCTCGTAGCCGTGCGGCGCCTCGCTCAACGGCAGACGGTGGGTTGCGAGATCCTCGACGCCCAACGGATCGCTCGGATCGTCCAGATAGGGCATGAGGTCGTCGACCCAGCGCTTTACATTCGCCTGGCCCATTCGAATCTGCACCTGTTTGTCGAATAGCTTCATCATCGGAAGCGGGTCGGCCATGCCGCCGTAGACGCCGATCACCGAGATAGTTCCGCCGCGGCGCACGATGTCGATCGCGTTCAGCAACGCCGTCAGCCGATCGACCCCCGCAGTTTCGGTAACGGTCTGCGCGAGCGAGTCAGGGAGCAGAGAAGTCAGCCCTTGGGCAAGCTTCGCAAAGGGCGCCCCGTGTGCCTCCATACCGACCGCATCGATCACGGAGTCCGTCCCGCGGCCGTCGGTCATCTCGCGTATGGCATCCCCTTGGTCCCCCTCCGGTATGCCTTCCAAGACCTCGATGCCGTGGCGCCGGGCCATTGCGGCCCGCTCCGCGACCGGCTCGATGGCGATGACGCGGGCCCCGCGCTCCCGCGCAATGCGGGCGCTCATCTGACCAATGGGGCCTAGGCCGATCACGGTTACGCTGCCACCCGCCGGAATCGACGCATATTCGACTGCCTGCCACGCCGTCGGGAGCACGTCCGAGAGATAGACAAAGCGCTCATCCGGCGGGCCCTCCGGCACCTTGATCGGCCCGAAATGGGCCTGCGGAACGCGCAGCAGCTCCGCCTGGCCGCCGGGAACCTGCCCATAGAGCTTGGTGTAGCCGAGCAAGGCTGCGCCCGAGCCGTAGTCGCGCACCTGGGTCGTCTCGCACTGCGAGTGCAGACCCTCGTCACACATGAAGCAGTGGCCGCAGCTGATGTTGAATGGGATCACCACGCGGTCGCCGGGCTTGAGATTGGTCACCCCGCGGCCGACCTCCTCGACGATACCCATCGGCTCGTGTCCGAGGATGTCGCCCTCTTCCAGGTACGCACCCAGGATCTCGTAGAGGTGCAGGTCCGAGCCGCAGATCGCGGTCGTCGTGACCCGAATGATCGCATCGGTGTCGGACTGGATCTTTGGGTCCGGGACCGTGTCGACCCGAACATCGCGCTTACCGTGCCAAACCAGTGCCTTCATGTTGAATCCTCTGCTCAGAAATAGCGAGGACAGGGACAGCAAGACGTGTGCCGCACATTTTACGACGAGTCGGGGCGCGATCCGATAAAAGGCCGCTCCCGCGTGTGCGTTTCGTGGGCGAATTCACCCGCGGGTGGGCGTATTCAACCGACATGGCGGTCCACCTGATCCGAGCCGCGGAAGATGAAGTCGTAGATGTAGATCGCTTTCCGGCCCCTTGGGTTGTCGGGGCCGGGAATGGCACGGGTTCTGCTGTCGCCGAATCAGCCATCCGGCATGTTCAACCATTAGGGAGCGGACGCTTCAATGATTGGCTCAGCAAGAAAACAGAGGAAGCGGATCTTGGTTGCCGGTGGTGCCGGGTTTCTCGGATCAAACCTGTGTGCGCGGCTGATCCGCGACGGCCACCACATCATCTGCCTCGACAACTTTCAGACCGGTCGCTGGAGCAATATCCAGCAGCTTCCGCCCGGGAGTCTTGAGGTCATACGGCACGATCTGACGCGGGACCAGCTCCCCCCGCTCGCGGTCGACGAGATCTACAACCTCGCCTGCGCCGCATCGCCGCCGCTATATCAACGCGATCCGGTGCACACGCTCTTCACCTCCATGCGCGGCGCCCACACCCTGCTGGAGCTGGCCCGACGATGCAGCGCGCGGATCTTCCAGTCCTCGACCAGCGAGATTTACGGCAATCCCCAGGTTCACCCGCAGCCGGAGACCTATTGGGGCCACGTCAACTGCAACGGACCGCGTGCCTGCTACGACGAGGGCAAGCGCTGTGCCGAGGTGCTGTTCTTCGACGCGCACCGCGCCCACGGCACTCACATCAAGGTCGGCCGCATCTTCAACACCTACGGCCCCTTCATGCATCCGAACGACGGCCGGGTGGTTTCGAACTTCATCGTGCAAGCCCTTCGCAACGAGCCGATTACGGTCTACGGCGACGGCTCCCAGACCCGTTCCTTTTGTTACGTCGACGATCTGATCGATCTGATGCTGCGCTTCATGGGCAGCGATCCCGAGTTTCTCGGGCCGCTGAACATGGGCAATCCGGACGAGCGCAACATGGTGGAGGTCGCCGAGCTGATCCGCGAGCTGACCGGCTCCGGCTCCCCGATCGTCACTCGGCCGTTGCCCGTGGACGACCCGGTGCGTCGCTGCCCGGACATCTCACTGGCGCGCGACCGGCTCGGCTGGGAGCCCACCACCTCGCTGCACGCGGGCCTTGGCTTGACCATCGAGTATTTCGAGCGGCGTCTGCGTCGCAGGCGCGCTCACCCGGAGATCGAGCGGGTCGGATTCGGCCTGCCGCAGCCCACGCTTGCGGGAGTAAAGGCATGAGCGAGCGCGTTCTGATCACGGGCGGAGCCGGCTTCATCGGCTCGCACCTCGCCGATCGGCTGATCGCCGGCGGACGTAGGGTGCGGGTGCTCGACTCCCTGGTGGAGCAGGTCCACGGCGAGGGTGGCATGTGGCCCGACTATCTCGACCCCCGAGTGGAGCGACGGCTCGGCGATGTACGCGACCGCGCCAGCGTGGAGGCGGCGCTGGAAGACGCCGACGCCGTGGTGCATCTCTCGGCAGCGGTGGTCGTGGGCCAGAGTATGTACGAGGTCGCCCATTACACGGCGGTCAACAATCTCGGCACCGCGGTGCTGCTGGAGGCGCTTATTCGGCGGCCGGTTCGGCGTTTGGTGGTCGCCTCCAGCATGAGCATCTACGGGGAAGGGCTCTATGCGGGGCCGGACGGCCAGCCACGCGAGGTCCCGGAGCGCCGGCTGGAGCAGCTTCAGCGCCGACAGTGGGAGCCCGTCGGCCCGGAGGGCGAGCCGCTGGTGCCCCTGCCGACCCCGGAGGACAAGCTTGCGGTCCCGTCGTCCGTCTACGCGCTCTCGAAAGAGGATCAAGAACGCTTGTGCCTCATGCTCGGCGCGGCCTATCACATCCCGACCGTGGCCCTGCGCTTCTTCAATGTCTACGGGCCTCGCCAGAGCCTGTCCAATCCCTATACCGGCGTCCTGGCGATTTTCGCCTCGCGTCTGCTGAACGGGCGAGCGCCCGCGGTCTACGAGGACGGGCTCCAGCGGCGCGACTTCGTGGACGTGCGCGACGTAGCGCTGGCCTGCGAGCTTGCGCTTGATCGGGAGGAGGCGGTCGGCCACGCCTTGAACGTGGGCAGCGGGCGCTCCTACAGCATCCTCGAGGTGGCGCGTCAGGTCGCCGAGGCGCTCGACCGGGAGGACATGGCCCCCGAGGTGCTCGGCAAGTATCGGGTGGGCGACATCCGCCACTGCTTCGCCGACCTTACGCGTGCGCGCTCGTACCTGGGCTACGAGCCGCAATTCGAGCTTGCCGCCAGTCTCGGGGAGCTCGCGGGCTGGCTCCAGGGTCAATCCTGCGACGACCGCGCGGATGCGGCGCGTGGCGAGCTGGACCGCCAGGGGTTGTGGCTGTGAAGGCGCCGCGGCAGAGGCCGGTGCTGGGCCTGATCGAGTGGCTGCGACCCGGCGAATACGAGCGCGCCGAGACGGTCTGCGACGATCTGGCGGCGCTCGGCATCGAGGAGCTGCGCACCCATTTCTCGTGGGCGGACTGGCACACCCCGGAGGGCAAGGCGTGGTACGACTGGTTGATGCCCTATCTGGCGCGGCGCGTACAGGTGCTGCCCTGCTTTACCTATACCCCGCCGTCGCTCGGCATCGAGCCCAAGACGTCTTCCCCGCCGCGCGATCCGAAGGCATTCGCCGACTTCCTGGACCTGATCATTACGCGTCACGGGAAGCACTTCGAGTGGGTCGAGCTGTGGAACGAGGCCAATAACCGCAACGACTGGGACTGGCACCTCGATCCGGCCTGGGAGGGCTTCTCCAGCATGATCGGAAGCGCCGCGTATTGGGCGCGTCAGTGCGGCAAACGTACCTTGCTCGGCGGTATGGCCCCGTTGGACCCCAACTGGCTGGACCTGATGTGCAGTCGTGGTGTGCTGCGCGACATCGACGCCGTGGGGGTGCACGGTTTTCCGGACACCTGGGAGTTCGATTGGGAAGGCTGGCCGAAGCGGCTGGAACGGATGCGCGAGGTCCTCGACCGCCATGGGCTCGAGCGCGAGATCTGGATTACCGAATCCGGTTACTCGACCTGGCGTCACGACGACTATCGGCAGATCGAGGAGTTTCTGTCGCTGGTGGATGCCGACGCCGCACGGGTCTACTGGTATAGCGCCTACGATCTCAGCCCGGATGCCTCCCACCAAGACGGCTTTCATGAAGATGAGCGTCATTATCACTTCGGTCTCAAGACCGCCGAGGGTCGGCCCAAGCTGCTTTATCGGCTACTCGCCGAGCGCGGTATCGAAGGGGTACGGGAGTTTGCGGAGTCGCACCGGCAGATGGCAGCCGGTTTGTGCCGAGAGTCCAACGGGCTGGCGCGCGGGAAGTCCGCCGACCGCTCCCTGATCACCGGTGGCTGCGGCTTCATCGGCACCAATCTCGCCGATCGTCTGCTCACCCACGGGCGCGAGGTGCTGTTGCTCGACAACCTGTCGCGGCCGGGGGTCGAGCGCAATCTCGATTGGCTGATGGCCCGGCATCCCAAGCGGCTCAAGGTTGCCATCGCCGACGTCCGCGACCGCTATCTGGTGCGCACGGCGGTCGAGCGTGCCGAGGCGGTCTTTCACCTCGCGGCCCAGGTCGCCGTGACCACCAGTCTCACCGATCCCGAATCGGACTTCGACATCAATGCGAAGGGCACACTCAACCTGCTCGACGCGGTGCGGCGCGCCGGGAACCGGCCACGGCTGATCTTCACCTCGACCAATAAGGTGTACGGCGGCCTCGAAGACCTGGCTTTGCAGCGGCGCGGGGATCGCTGGGAGCCGCTGGACGAGGGGATCCGCACGAATGGGGTCGGAGAGGATCGACCATTGTCATTCTGCAGCCCCTACGGTTGCTCCAAGGGCGCGGCGGATCAGTACGTGCTCGAGTATGGGCGCAGCTACGGCATTCCCGCGATCGTGCTGCGCATGAGCTGCATCTATGGGCCGCACCAGTTCGGCAACGAGGACCAGGGCTGGGTCGCGCACTTCATGATCAACGCGCGCAACGGCGCGCCCCTGACCCTCTACGGCGACGGCGCACAGGTGCGCGACGTGCTGTTTGTCGACGACTTGATCGATGCGCTGCTACTGGCCGAGAGACACGCCGGTGCGCTCGGCCCGCGCGCCTACAACCTGGGGGGAGGACCCGAAAACGTGCTCAGTCTCAGAGAGCTCCTGTATCGACTCCAGCAGCTCGGTCTGCATCCGCCGACCCCCGCGGTGTCCGATTGGCGACCGGCGGATCAACGCTATTACGTCAGCGATACGCGCCGCTTCCAGCGCGACACCGGCTGGAGACCGAGGTGGGACGTCCCCCGCGGGCTGGAGTCCCTGCTGGCGTGGCTGGGCGCCGCCGACCCCGGTCACGCCCCC
>JBGSTR010000432.1:0-2384 GCA_041736365.1 Chromatiaceae bacterium
GGTCGAGTGCATCCAGCGCGGTCGTTATCAGCCGCGGCGCACGTTCGATGCCGACGCACTGCGCGAGCTTGCGGACTCGATCGCCGCCCAGGGAGTGATCCAACCCATCGTGGTGCGGCCGATCGGCGAGGGACGCTACGAGATCATCGCCGGCGAGCGTCGCTGGCGGGCTACCCAGCAGGCTGGTCTCGCGGAGATCCCGGTTGTGGTGCGCGAGGTCGACGAGCAGTCCGCGGTCGCCATCGGCCTGATCGAGAACATCCAGCGCGCGGACCTCAACGCGATCGAAGAAGCGGGCGCGCTCGAGCGCCTGCTCAACGAGTTTGAGCTTACCCATCAGCAGATCGCCGAGGCGGTCGGCAAGTCGCGGACGATGGTCACGAACCTGCTGCGTCTGTTGGAGCTCAATCCCGACGTCAAGGTCTATCTCGAGCAATCGCAGTTGGAGATGGGTCACGCGCGCGCCCTTTTGGGCCTCAAGGGGCCGCAGCAGAGTGCCGCCGCCAAACAGGTGATCGCGCGCGGACTCTCGGTGCGCGAGACCGAGCGCATGGTGCGGCGTCTCCAGCAGGAGGGAGAGCAGCCCGAGTCGACCCGCCACACGCCGGCGATCGATCCCAACGTGCGCCGCCTTCAGGACGACCTGACCGACCGGCTCGGGGCGATGGTGCAGATCCAGCAGGGGAGCCGCGGAACCGGCAAGCTTGTGATCGCCTACAACAGCCTCGACGAGCTCGACGGCATCCTGGCCCACATCAAGTAGACGCGGTCGCTCGATTTTCCCACTCACCTATCGATCCCGCGCCGGAGCCCTCGGCGGGGCTCTTGAGCGCGCTCGCGGTTGATCGCGAAGACCAATGGTTTGAATAAGTCTAATAAGGGCATCGAAAAGTTTGGGTTGCGTTGACCCTGCGTTGGGCGACCCCTTATACTTCGCGTCCGGAACGGGGGGTGCCCTTCCAGCACATGTTCAGTTAATGCACCAGCCCGATGCGCTCGGGGCTAAGCAGGTCCTCAAGGTCCAAGTGATTCTCGGCTTAGCCGTGGCGGCTCTCGCGCTACCTTTTGGGGGCTTCACTGCACTGTCGGCCCTCGTGGGGGCTGGATCTTGCTTCCTGGCCAACGCGCTGTTCGCGGCCCGGGTCTTTCGGCGTTACCGCGCACAGGACCCGGCACGGTTGGTTTTGCGTTTTTACGGCGCCGAGGCCGCCAAGATTGCACTGCTTCTGGGCATTTTCTCGGTCGCCTTCGCGACCTTCGATGAACTGAACGTGCCGGTCATGCTTGCGGCGTATTTCGTGACGCAAGTAGGGTCGACAGTGATCGCAGCCCAATGGGGCGGCCGAACCAAGCATTGAGAATCACATCGATGGCATCGAACGAAGCGCTCACGTCCCAGGCATACATCCAGCACCATCTGACGAACCTTACGTTCGGCATGCACCCCGAGCACGGTCTCGGCTTCGCGCACTCCGCGGAAGACGCTGCCGCGATGGGTTTCTGGGCCATCCACGTCGACACGATGTTCTTCTCCATCCTCTTGGGTGTGCTGTTTCTCTGGCTGTTCAAGCACGTTGCCGACCGGGCGACGGCGGGCGTCCCGGGGGGCGCGCAGAATTTCGTCGAGTGGATTGTGGATTTCGTCGAGGACAGCGTCCGCGGCTCCTTCAGCGGCAAGAATGAGATGGTCGCGCCGCTTGCGCTGACCATCTTCGTCTGGATCTTCCTGATGAATGTGATGGATCTGCTGCCGGTCGATCTATTGCCCTGGGCCTTCGGGAATTTCATGTCCCTTTTCGGTGCCGACCCGCACCACGTCTTCCTCAGGGTCGTGCCGACGACGGACCCCAATACCACCTTCGCGCTGGCGCTCGGGGTGTTCTTCCTGGTTCTCTACTACAGCTTCAAGATCAAGGGTGTCGGCGGCTTCTTCGGCGAGCTGGCGCTGCAGCCCTTCGGCAAGTGGGGTATGCCCGCAAACCTGCTGCTGGAAGGCATCAACCTGCTGTCCAAACCAGTTTCGCTGGCCCTGCGTCTGTTCGGCAACATGTACGCCGGCGAGATGATCTTCATCCTCATCGCCCTAATGTACAGCGGCGGTGTTGTCATGGGCTTTTCCGCCGGCGTGCTGCAGTTCGTGTGGGCCGTGTTCCACATCCTGATCATTACGCTGCAGGCGTTCATCTTCATGGTGCTGACCATCGTCTATCTGGACATGGCACACCAAGAGCACCATTGATCTCAGGCTTTCACCCTTACCCTCAACCGGAGGAACCCATGGAACTCGAAGTTGCACAAGCATTTGCAATCGCTATCAAGTACATCGGCGCGGGCCTCATGCTCGGTCTCGGCGCGGTCGGCGCGGGCGTCGGCATCGGCGCGCT
>JBGSTR010000440.1:0-18407 GCA_041736365.1 Chromatiaceae bacterium
ACGCGCGACCAGAGGCACACCCGGTAGGCATCGGCGAGGGTCCCGCCGAAGGTCGCGCCGCCGCGTGTCTCGCCGACCTCGCCGATGCCCAGGCCGCGCAACTCCTCGGCGAGCAGTGTCTCCAGATGCTTGGCCGCGGTGGCGAAGAAGGGCAGATCTGACATGGATTTGAACGTCTTGTCGCTGGTTCTCGCCCGCAATCTACAGCAGAACCGCGTATTGGGGTGAGCAGAGCGAACCCCAACGATTGGGCGCAGAACCGTAGGATGGGCAAAGGCCGATAGGCCGTGCCCATCACTCGCGCTGGTCGCGACACCCGCCGGAACCGTTTCGTTGGGGTTCGCTCTCGCTTACCCGCAACCTACGGAGCCATCGTGCGCGTTTACGCGGCGATGCCGCGACCCTGCAAATCGCGAATGCGATCGCGCACCGCGGCGGCCTTCTCGAACTCCAGATCCTTGGCGTGGCGGTACATCTCCTTCTCCAGGGCCTTGAGCTTGCGCGCCATTTGCTGTGGGGTCAGGTTGGCGTATTCAGCGATCTCCTCCGCCACCTTGGCGAAGGCGCGGGCGCGCATCGGTGCACCCGGCGCGCCGCGCTCCATGATGTCGCCGATCGACTTCTGAATGGTCTGGGGCGTGATGCCGTGGGCCTCGTTGAACTCGGTCTGCTTGGCCCGCCGCCGATCGGTCTCGGCGATGGCTCGTTCCATGGAGCCGGTGATGTTGTCGGCGTACAGGATGGCCTTGCCGTTGACGTTGCGCGCGGCGCGTCCGATGGTCTGGATCAGCGAGCCCTCGGAGCGCAGAAAACCCTCCTTGTCCGCGTCGAGGATGGCCACCAGCGAGACCTCGGGCATGTCGAGGCCCTCGCGCAGCAGATTGATGCCGACCAGCACGTCGAACTCGCCGAGGCGCAGGTCGCGAATGATCTCGACCCGCTCGACGGTGTCGATGTCCGAGTGCAGGTAGCGCACCTTCACCCCGTGCTCGTTTAGATACTCGGTGAGGTCCTCCGCCATGCGTTTGGTCAGCGTGGTCACCAGCACCCGCTCGCCGACCGCGACCCGCAGCCCGATCTCGGAGAGCAGATCGTCGACTTGGGTAATGGCCGGACGTACCTCGATCTCCGGGTCGACCAGTCCGGTCGGTCGCACCACCTGCTCGACCACCGCGCCCGAGTGCTCGATCTCGTGGCGGCGCGGGGTCGCGGAGACGTAGATGGTCTGTGGCTGCCGCGCCTGGAACTCCTCGAAGCGCAGGGGCCGGTTGTCGAGCGCGGAGGGCAGTCGGAAGCCGTACTCCACCAGGTTTTCCTTGCGGGAGCGGTCGCCCCGGTACATGCCGCCGAGCTGGGGCACGGTTACGTGGCTCTCGTCGATGATCACCATCGCGTTCGCCGGCAAATAGTCATAGAGGGTCGGCGGCGGCTCGCCGGCCTCGCGCCCCGAAAGATAGCGGGAGTAATTCTCGATCCCGGAGCAGTAGCCCACCTCCAGCATCATCTCCAGATCGAACAGGGTGCGCTGCTCCAGGCGCTGGGCCTCGACCAGCCGGTCGTTGTCGCGCAGCCAGGTGAGCCGCTCCCTTAGCTCCGCCTTGATCTCGTCGAGCGCCCCGACGATGGTCTCGCGCGGGGTCGCGTAGTGTGTCTTCGGAAACACGGTGTAGCGCGGGACCCGGCGCAGCATCTCCCCGGTGAGCGGATCGAACAGCGAGATGGATTCGATTTCCTCGTCGAACAGCTCCACGCGCACCGCCTCGTCGTCCGACTCCGCGGGATAGATGTCGATCACGTCGCCGCGCACCCGGTAGGTGCCGCGGTGCAGCTCGATCTCGTTGCGCTTGTATTGCAGGTCCGCGAGCCGGCGCAGGATCGCGCGCTGGTCGATCAGGTCGCCGCGGTTGAGGAGCAGCACCATCTTGAGATACGCATCCGGGTCGCCAAGGCCGTAAATGGAGGAAACGGTGGCGACGATGATGACGTCGGGACGCTCCAGCAGCGCCTTGGTGGCCGACAGGCGCATCTGCTCGATGTGCTCGTTGATCGAGGCGTCCTTCTCGATGTAGGTGTCGGTGGCCGGTACATAGGCCTCCGGCTGGTAGTAGTCGTAGTAGGAGACGAAGTACTCCACCGCATTGTGTGGAAAGAACTCGCGCATCTCGCCATAGAGCTGTGCCGCCAGCGTCTTGTTCGGCGCCAGCACCAGGGCCGGGCGCTGCACCTGCTCGATCACGTTGGCGACGGTGAAGGTCTTGCCCGAGCCGGTGACCCCGAGCAGGGTCATCGCCGCCTCGCCGTCGTGCAGCCCTTCGACCAGCCGCCGGATGGCCTCGGGCTGATCCCCGGCGGGAACGAAGTCGGCGACGAGCTGAAAGGGTCTCGACATAAAGGGTCCTGGTGGGTGGGGTGCGCGCGCTCCCTCGCGGTGCAGCGGCAAGGGCGGCTCTGCGGCCTGCGGAATGGCGTGCCGGGACGACCCCGATTGGCTATTATTGATGGTCCTCAATCGCAATTCCAGTCGTAACAGGAACCAGGAATCCTTGCCGATGACCATCAAGCTCGCCGCCCGTGTTCAGGCCGTCAAGCCTTCCGCCACCCTCGCCGTCGACGCCCGAGCCAAGGCCCTCAAGGCCGAAGGCAAGGACGTGATTGGGCTCGGGGCGGGGGAGCCCGACTTTGACACCCCGGATCACATCAAGTCCGCCGCCATCGAGGCCATCAACAACGGCTTCACCAAATACACGGCCGTGGACGGTATGCCGAGCCTCAAGGCCGCGGTCGTCAGCAAATTCAAACGCGAGAACGGCTTCGATTTTACCCCGGCCCAGATCCTGGTCTCCTGCGGCGGCAAGCAGAGCTTCTTCAACCTGGCCCAGGCGGTGATCGATCCCGGCGACGAGGTGGTGATCCCGGCCCCCTACTGGGTGTCCTACCCGGACATGGTGCTGCTGGCCGGCGGCGCGCCGGTGCTGGTGCACGCCGGGGCCGATCAACGCTTCAAGATCAACCCGGCGCAGTTGCGCGCCGCGCTCAACGACAAAACCAAGCTGGTGGTCATCAACAGCCCGTCCAACCCCACGGGCATGGCCTACAGCGCGGACGAGCTGGCTGCGCTGGGCGAGGTGCTGCGCGACTTCCCGCGGGCGCTGATCGCCACCGACGACATGTACGAGCATATCCGTTGGGACTCGGACCCCTTCGTGAACATCCTCAACGTCTGCCCCGATCTGGCCCCGCGCACCCTGGTGCTGAACGGCGTCTCCAAGGCGTATGCCATGACCGGCTGGCGCATCGGCTACGCGGGCGGCCCGGCGGACGTGATCAAGGCCATGACCAAGGTCCAATCCCAAAGCACCTCCAACCCGACCTCGATCGCGCAGGTCGCCGCGCAGGCGGCGCTCGAAGGTCCGCAGGACTGTATCAAGACGATGGGCGTCGCCTTTAAGCAGCGTCACGACTTCGTGGTCGAGCGATTGAATTCGATCCCGGGCATCGAATGCCTGCCCACGGACGGCACCTTCTACGTATTCCCGCGGATGCAGGGCGCGATCGACAAGCTCGCCGGCGTCAACAACGATCTCGAGCTGGCCGAATACCTGCTTGAGCGCGTCGGCGTCGCGCTGGTGCCCGGCTCGGCCTTCGGACTCGGCGGCTACGCGCGAATCTCCATCGCCACCAGTGAGAGCAACCTGGAGCAGGCGCTGGAGCGCATCGCATCCGCCGTAGGTTGACGCAGCGGTTCACGAAACGACCCGAAACCGCGCGCACATCCAGCCCGCCGCGCATAGACTTCGCCTAAGACTCTTCAGACCCGGAACCGACCCGTGAGGCGCCCGCCTTACGGGCGTCTCCGGGGCGGTTTGGGTTCGACGTCGAGAAAACGGGCGTGGCGCTATGCTCTTGAGACCGCGAGACAAACAGACCGGACTGACGCTCGTCGAGCTGCTGGTGACCCTGGCGGTCGCGACCATCGTGCTCGCGGCCGGCGTCGTCGGCTTCCGCGGGCTGGTTGCTCAAACCAGGATGAGCAATGCCGCCAATAGTTTGATTGGCCATCTGCAGCTTGCCCGGTCCGAAGCCATCAAACGCGGCGTCCCGGTCGCGGTATGCCCCAGTTCGGATGGCAAGACCTGCCTTGCCGGCGACCCGGTGATCTGGACCCACGGTTACATCGTCGTCGCCATGGACCGATGCACCGGCGGCTCGAGCTGCGTCGACGCGGACGGCGACGGTTTGGCGGACGATCTGCTCATCCGTCACGTGGACGGGGAGGAGATGCGATCGCTCAATGTCGACTCGGCCCAGCGCAGGCGCTTCGTCTTTCAGTCGGACGGCGCTGCTCCGGGATTCAACGGCACGATCAAGATCTGCGATCCCGGTGACGCCTCGGATATCCGACTCGTCGTCGTCAGCCAAACCGGGCGGACGCGGGCCGCCTGCGGTGATGCCAGCTATACCTGCCCGGAAAGCTGCCCTTGAAGCGTGTCCTAGGTGATGTCGCGGCTAAGCCGGCCGCCGAAAAAAATGTGCGCGGTCAGTCTTGACGCGAATTCAGGCAGCGGCTAACCTTTTCGGCTCCACAAATCCCCGGTAGCTCAGTTGGTAGAGCGGATGACTGTTAATCATTAGGTCCGTGGTTCGAGTCCACGCCGGGGAGCCAAACAAGACAAGGGCTTAGCAGCAATGCTAGGCCCTTTTTCTTTGCCGAGCCTGGATTCGTACCGAATCCGTACCATCCGGTACAGCTACCCCCGTCCGACGTGTGCGGGATGGCCAAGGGCGACAGAGACCGTGCCCTCTCGGTCGGGTCCGCGCAAGGGAATCTGCCCCACAACCTCTGGCGGCTGGCCTAGATCGCGCTCTTTGCCTACCGTTCGATCGAACTGTGCAAGAATACAGGCGAACTTTGTCTCAGACCGAGCAACGAGCAAATAGAGAACCAGGTCATGGCATCCGGAAGGCTCTTGAGACAGCTCGTCAAAACGGGTGCAGAGGGCAATCGGGACGCCTTCTTGCAGGCGACCGAGGAGGTGATCCGCGACGAGCGCAGCAAGAATCACCACCTGTTGGCAAACGATCTCGAACGTATCCTGTATGGTCGTGCCGAGACCCCGGGGGCGCCCCCGCTTTTCGCCGACCGCCTGCCCAAGGACAAGGAGCGCGGGCTCCCGCTGTTGCAGGTCCGCGAGCCCGTGCGCCTGCTCGACGACGTCGTGCTCTCGGACGAGAATCGCTCGCTCGTGGACGAACTGCTCACTGAGCATCATCGTAGCGAGCTGTTGCGCAGTCACGGCCTCTATCCCGCGGACCGCCTGTTGTTCTGCGGTCCTCCCGGGTGTGGAAAAACCATGACCGCGGAGATTGTGGCCGGCGAGCTATCTCTGCCGCTTGCCATCGTCCGTATCGACAGCGTCATGTCGTCCTACCTAGGGGAGACGGCCGCCAATCTGCGCCAGGTGTTCGACTTCATCACGACCTACCCGTTGGTGGTCCTATTCGATGAATTTGACGCCCTGGCCAAGGAGCGGTCGGATGCTTCCGACCACGGCGAGTTGAAGCGGGTGGTCAATGCGTTCCTGCAAATGCTCGACGGCTACCGCGGTAAGAGCCTGCTGATTGCAGCGACCAACCACGAGCGTATCTTGGATACGGCCATCTGGCGCCGATTCGACGAGGTGCTGGTCTTCGATCCGCCTAACCAGGAACAGCTTAAGCGCCTGCTCGCCATCAAACTCCGCGGGGTGCGCCGCCAGTTCGAGACGGACGACGGCGATATCATCGGATTGTTCAAAGGGATGTCCCACGCAGACGTGGAGCGCGTGCTGCGCCGGGCGGTGAAGGACATGGTGCTCACCGGTGTGGAGTTCCTCACTCGCCGCAACGTCGAGGCGGCAGTTCGCCGCGAAGACGTACGAAGGGCACGGATGAAACGGGGTTGATAAGTCATGGACGAGAGCTATCCGCACCTCACCCTGGAACGGGAGGCCCCAGTAACCGAGAAGCGCGCCGGCAGAAGCCCACCCCCGACTGCCCCCGACGATCCCGCCGCCCATGCCCGCGGTCTGAAGGCACGCGTCGAGGATGCGCTGCAACAGACCGATGGCGATCTTGGCGGATTCGACGACCGGCGGCTGTTCCGCTTCGAGGTGACCAAGGGCTTCAACCCGGACGAAATCGGGCACCTCTCCTCCGCGGATATCGAGCTTGTCAGCCAGGAGGAGGATACCGTCGTCGTGGCCTTCGTCAGCAAGGCTGCGCTCGCTTCCTTCGAGGCGCGGCTCGCCTCGATGGCCCAGGGCGACGCCGTCAGCTATAAGCAGGTGATCTATGCCTTGCGGGGCATCGACGGCTGGAGCGCCGAAGATCGCACCGGCTGGGCGCTGCGCCAAGAGGGGATGCCGGCTGCCGAGCCCTTCCTGCTCGACCTGGAGCTTTGGCCGGTGGATGCCCGCCCGGGGGAGCGTGACGCCCTTTGGGATGCCTTTCGGGCCTGGCTGGCCGAGAATGGGATTGAGACCCTGGATGGCGTCCGGCAGCCCGGGCTACTGCTCCAGCGCGTTCGCTGCACCCGCGCCCAGGCGGAACGGCTGCTCCGGCATCGCGACGTTCGGACCGTTGACCTGCCGCCCCGGTACGGCCTGGACCTCCGCGTCCTCACGACCGACATCCAGAACATCCCCCCGGTGCCTTCACCCCCGGTAGACGCACCCGGTATCGCGGTGCTCGACAGCGGTCTGGCGACCGGCCACCCGCTCTTGGCCCCGGCGGTCGGCGACGCGGAGAGCTTCCTCCCTGACCATGGACCGGATGACGAGCACGGCCACGGCACCCACGTGGCCGGCCTGGCCCTTCACGGCGACGTGCAGGAGGCCCTCGACTCCGGGGCATTCTTTCCGCAGCTGCGGCTCTTCAGCGGAAGAATCCTCGACCGGAACAACGAGAACGAAACGGGGTTCGTCGAGAATCAGGTCGCCGAGGCCGTCCGCTATTTCCATGGCCAGTATGGGTGCCGGGTCTTCAACCTGTCCTTCGGAGACCGCAACAAGCCCTACCTCGGGGGCCATGTTCGCGGCCTGGCGCTTACGCTCGATACCCTGTCCCGCGAGCTTGGCGTCCTGTTTGTCGTCTCGACCGGCAACGTGTCCGGCAGCCAATTGACGGGTCTCGCCTGGAAGGACGATTACCCCGGTTACCTGTCGTCGGCGGATTGGTCCCTGATCGACCCGGCCACGGCGCTGAATGCGCTCACGGTCGGCAGTATCGCCCGCTTCGACAGGAGTCATGCCAGCGGCCGATATCCGAGAGATCCCTCGGAGGTTCCGCTCGCTCGCCGCGATCAGCCATCCCCATTTACCCGTCACGGTCCATCGGTGGGCGGTGCCGTGAAGCCTGAGGTCGTCGCCTATGGTGGGAACTGGGCACTGAACACCCGTGGCGCGGCCAACTACCTGGTGACCCAGGGTCTCGGCGAGGTCTCGACGAATCGGGGATTCGCCGGAGGAAATCTGCTTGCCGCCGATTCCGGGACCAGTTTCGCCGCGCCACATGTGGCACATCTGGCGGCGCGGATACTGGTCGAACGTCCCGATGCACCGCCGGATCTGCTGCGGGCGCTGCTATTAGCGCATGCGAACGTTCCGCCAGCCACGACGGCTTTGATTCCTCAGTCCGATACCTGTCGCTCGGTGGCCGGGTATGGGGTGGTCGATCGCCACGCTCTGTTCCGTTCTCTCGAGAATGATGTCTCGTTGGTCGCCGTCAAGACCATCGCGAACAAGCGCCACCACTTCTACGAGCTCCCGGTGCCGGAAGACTTCTTGAGTCCCGGCCGCAGGGATCGGGAGATCGCCATCGCCCTCGCATACAACCCGGCGGTGCGCTCGACCCGGGTTGCTTACAAGGCCACCCGCATGGATTTCAAACTCGTGGCCGGGCCGGATATCGAGCACGTATCCAAGATGTTCAGTCGTGCCACGGAGAAGGACGATTACGAGAACATCCCCGAGCTGAAGACGCCCGACTGTAACGGCCAGGTGCGCGGCAAGGGTACGGTCCAGAAGGCCACCTGGCGGTTTCGGCAATTCAATGGACGGTCAATCCTGAAGACAAAACGCTTGTTCGTCGTCGTGACGCGCAACGATCAACCCTGGGGGGACGTACTGAGCCATACGGAAGAGCCCTATGCCCTGGTGGTCTGTCTGCGGGATCGAACCAACGAGGGCGCGCGGATCTACACCCAGCTTCGGAGCCGGCTGAGGGCGAGGCAAGCGGCCCGGGCCAAGGTTCGGGTGTAGCGACGCTCGATTAGTGAAGGCCATCGGCGCTTGCCCGAACCTTCCGGTTGACATGCTACCCAACCCCGAGAATCCACCCTTCCACCGCAGCCACAGTGCGCTCGCGGGGCGTCAGGGAGGGGGTGAGGAATCCTTGCAGGCGGTCGTCGAGGTCGGCCTGGCGAAGCCAGGCGGCGACGGCATAGGCGTCGTGCTGGTCCGGGGTGCGGTCTTCGGTGGGGAAGGCATGCTTCCACGGATGAAGGATGAAGGATGAAGGATGAAGGATGAAGGATGAAGAGAGACCCGGCTGAGTTTGGATGCCAAGCACTTTGCGGCATGGGCGGTCAGGCGGCGGTGAGCTCGGAGACGAGGGCTGCGAGTAGGTTTGCGGCGGTGGCGCGGGATGCGGCGAGCTGCGTTTCCAACTCGTCCACCAGGGCCATCAGTTGGTCCACTTTCGCCACGATCCGGCGTTGTTCGGCGAGCGGTGGGAGGGAAATTTTACATTCTGCAATGTGTCCCTGATTAACCTTCCAGATTCCGGCGGTGGTCGTCGCCAGTCCCTCCAGCATTTCCCGCGTCACAGGGCTATTCCATGCGATCAGAAAGTAATCGCCCTGGATTTTAGCGGGAGGAAGTGGGACCCGGATGAAAAGGTCAGGAAACAGGACGTTAGGAGAACACACCCGTGCCATACCTGCGATTCCAACCCGTTCTTTGCTGCCGTTTCCCCGAATGATGAAGACGTCACGAGGTTTGATTAAATAGGGCTCCGCCCGGTCAGCACCTATCGCAATCGGCTTCCCAAAGCCGCAGTCGATGGTCGATCCCTTCATTGCTGACAGTGGGAGACACACAAAATCTGCGGGACCATCAACCGGAGACAAAGACAGACCGTTCTTCAGGTTCCTTCGACCGACAAGCTCTTCCATGGTCACCGTTCGAGTCTCTCCGTCGTTGGGGTCTTGGGGGACGAGTTTGCCTTGGACGGCGAGGGTGAGGATGGATTTTCGTAAGTCTGAAGGCTGAATGCTGAAGGATGAATGGAAGAGGAAATTGAGGTTGGCCGGGGTGGGCGCGTCGGCGAAGCGGGCCAACGAGGCGCGGGCGAGCGCGGCGTGCCGCGTCTCCCGTTCCTGCTGCTGCGCCTCCAGCCGATCACACAACGCCATCAACTCATCGACCTTCGCCACGATCCGCTTCTGCTCGGCGAGGGGTGGGAGAACGACCTTCAAACCAAGAACGTCTCTTCTCGCGATACCGGGGATCGCGATGCCAGTTTTAGCGTTCTGAAAATGCTCGGCTGCTCGCTTCAACACAACATGGACGAACGCAGGAACGGCCCCGGCCACGCGAATTGCCATGAGCTGACGGCTTATTGCAGTTGGCTGATCAACGAGGACATTGGTCTTCCCAACTCCCGATCCTTTTACGGTGATCAAAATATCGCCGGGTTCGGCTGTGATTTTCGGCTGATCGGTCCAGCGCGTTGGAATTGGGCTCTTCGCGCCAAAGTCGGATGGACCCGTGAGATACGGAATGCCTCGTCCCTCAGCGTTATGTTCATGAGCAAGCAGGTGTTGTCCCGAGATCAGTTCGATCAAGTCGCCCAAAACACCTTCTTTCCACTCGACCGAATCGTTGTGGCAAAGTTTCCCAGTAGCCGCCCACTCCAGCACCAATTCCCGCACCTTCGCCACCGCATCAGGCGCATCGGCGAACAGACCGAACCTCTGGAAGAAAGTATGAAGTATGAAGGATGACGGATGAGGGGAGAAAGAAGGTACAGCGCGGTCTGATTTCATACTTCATCCTTCATACTTAAAGAAAGTTCCGCCTCGATATCCTCGATACTCGGCAAGCTGCTCGCCATTGCCGCCGGTAGCGCCCTAGTCAATTCGTAGTCGGCGACGCCAATCGGCTTATTGATGCCGCGCAGGGCATATTCAGCAACGATGCGGTCTTTCGTTTGGCAGAGGATGAGGCCGATGGTGGGTGCGTCGTGATCGTGGCGCAGCAGGTCGTCCACGGCGGAGCAGTAGAAATTCATCTTCCCCGCATATTCGGGCTTGAAGTCGCCCTTTTTGAGGTCGACCACGACGAAGCAGCGCAGGTGAAGGTGATAGAACAGCAGGTCGAGATAGAAGTCGCGATCGCTGACCTCCAGCCGGTATTGGCGGCCCACGAAGGCGAAGCCGCGTCCGAGCTCGATTAGAAATTTTTGGATGTGGACGAGCAGCCCGGTTTCGAGCTCACGCTCGTGAAAGGGTTCTTCCAGCGTTAGAAAGTCGAAGAGGTAGGGGTCCTTCAGCAATCCCTGAGCCAGCGCGGCGTGTGGCTGTGGCAGCGTGGTGGCGAAGTTTGTCACGGCGGCGCCCTGGCGTTCGTGGGCGCGGTTCCTGATCTGAACGGCAAGCGTGTCCCGGCTCCAGCCCTGCTCCAGTGCCTGCCGGGCATACCAGAGCCGGGAGGGGATGTGCTTGATCTTTTGGATGAGAATGACGTTGTGAGCCCAGCTCAGTTGCAGGATCGCCCGCTGCAACATCGCGGCGGCAGAGATCTGCTCGGGTTTCGGCACTCTCTGCGCTCCAGTTTGGGCAACGGCTGGTTGCCCAATCTCTGTCGATGACGACGGCACCATCAATTGGGCAACGGGCCGTTGCCCAATTGCGAGGCGCTCGGGATAGGCGCGGTAAAACTGAACCATCAGTTTTAAGTTCCTGAGCGAAAACCCCTTCTCCTCGGGCAACTCGTTCTTGAGATCGACGGCCAGCCTGGGGAGCGCCCCAGCCCCCCAGCCCTCCCGCTCCTGCCGCGCGGCGATCAGGCAGCCTATATCCCAATACAACCGGATCATCTCGGCATTGGCGGACAGGGCGGCTCGGTGCTGGGCCTGGCGGACACGGGTCTTGATGTCGCCGAGGAGGTCGCGGTAGAGGGAGAGTTCCTGAGTATTCATTGTGTCAGGGCCCCGTGAGTTGAAGTATGAAGGATGAACAGGCAGCGAAAACGGATTTCATACTTCATACTTCAACCTTCATCCTTCCCACAAAGCGCCCTCTCCAACTCAAGCCTCAACGCCCCCCGCGTCGCGGCGATCTGCGCAAGAAGCTTCTCGTATTCGGGTAGGAGTTCTTCCACGTCGCCGGGGCCGGTGTCGGCGTTGTGCGGGTTCTTGAGGTCGAGGTTGAAGCTCCCGGCCTTGATGGTGTCGAGGGAGACGCGCCAGGCCTGTTCGTTTTCCTCGCGGGCCTTGAAACCGTCTTCTTCATCGCCCCACCAGGCGCGCTCGGCCGCGAATTCCTCGATGCGGATGGGTTTGCCCTTGTTGTAGCTCTTGGCGCCGGGCGGATAGGGGTGCTCGTAATACCAGACGTGGGTGGTGGGTGCGCCCTTGGTGAAGAAGAGCAGATTGGTTCGGATGCCGGTGTAGGGATTGAAGACGCCGTTGGGGAGGCGAACGATCGTGTGCAGGTTGCAATCGGTGAGCAGCGCTTCCTTAATGCGGGTCTTGACGCCCTCGCCGAAGAGGGTGCCGTCGGGCAGCACGAGCCCGGCGCGGCCACCGGGCTTGAGGATCTTCATCAGCAGCACGAGGAAGAGGTCGGCGGTCTCGCGGGTTCGGAATTCGGCGGGGAAGTTGGCCTCGATGCCGTCCTCCTCCATGCCGCCGAAGGGCGGGTTGGTGACGATGACGTCCACGCGCTCCTTCAGGCTCCAGTCCCGGAGCGGGCGAGCGAGGGTGTTGTCGTGGCGGACGTTGGAGGGCACGTCGATGCTGTGCAGGAGGAGATTGGTCATGCACAGCACATGCGGCAGGTGCTTCTTCTCGATGCCGGCGAAGCAGTCCTGGATGGTGCGCTCATCCGCCTCGGTCTTGGCCTGTTTGCGTAGGTGCTCGATAGCGCATACGAGGAAGCCGCCGGTGCCGCAGGCGGGGTCGAGCAGGGTCTCTCCGAGGCGGGGATTGACCTGCTCGACGATGAACTGGGTGACGGCGCGCGGGGTGTAGAACTCGCCGGCGTTGCCCGCGGACTGGAGGTCCTTGAGCAGCTTCTCGTAGATGTCGCCGAACATGTGGCGGTCATCGGAGGCGTTGAAATCGATGCCGTTGATCTTGTTGATCACCTGCCGCATCAGGGTGCCGTTCTTCATGTAGTTGTTGGCATCCTCGAAGCTCATGCGGATGAGCCCGGCGATGCGGTCGCCGCCGCCGGTCAGGGCCTTGAGCCTCGGCAGCAGGCTGTTGTTGACGAAGTCGAGCAGGGCGTCGCCGGTGATGCCCTCGTCGTCCCCGGCCCAATTGGACCAGCGCAGCCGCTCGGGGAGCGGGGAGCGATAGTCGTCGCGCAGCAGTTCAAGCTCCTTCTCGCGGTCGTCGAAGATCTTGAGGAAGAACATCCAGCCGAGTTGTTCGAGCCGCTGGGCGTCGCCATAGGTGCCGGCGTCCTTGCGCATGATGTCCTGGATGGTTTTGACGAGGTTGGAGACGTTGGACATTTTCTTGGAAGTATGAAGTATGAAGTATGAACGTTGACGGGGAAGGGATGAAGTTCGGATTTTGCTCTTGGTTCATCCTTCAACCTTCATACTTCATACTTTGCCTTTTTGGAGATTGTGGTGAAGATGGCGAGCAGTTGGTTGCACTCGTCCCGCAGAGAGATCAGTCTCGCCGCGGGGATGATCGCGGCTCCTTCCAGTAGTTCCAGCCAGTACGCGGTTTCATCCAGCTCTTTCAGGCAATCGCCAAGCTTGGCAATGAATTCAGCCTTGGAGCGTGCACGCTGCGCTTCCCGGTAATTGGCGCCCACCGAAGTCGCGGAGCGCAGAACCTGGCGCCCCAACACCTGCGCGGGATCACGCTTCGGCAAGGCCGAATACATGACGATTACCCGCAGGGCAAACGCTTTAGTTCGATCCCGCAACTCCCCAGCGTCAGTCATCTTCACTCACCTTTTTCAAGTATGAAGTATGAAGTATGAAGTATGAAATCCGACCTCAAGTATCATCCATCTTTCATCCTTCATAATTCATCCTTCATACTTATCTTCACGCCGCTTCCGAATAAAGAGCCTGCTCCAATGTCCGAACCGCTGCCAGATACTTGGTCTTTCCGCCGAAGAGCTTGACGATCTCCACCGGGGTGCCCAGGGCGGGTAGCGGGTCGACCTTGAGGATCTCCAGGGACTCTACGCTGCGGATGCCGGCGTCGGCGTATTTCTGGAGCAGGGCGTCGAGAACGGCGCGGGCCTGGTCGCCATAGGTGCCGAAGACGTTGCGCTTGCGCACCTTCTCGGCCCGTTCCTGCCGCGTCAGGGGCGGTTGGTCGAAGGCGACGTGGCAGACGAGATCGAAGGCGTCGTAGTCGCGGCCGACCTGCTCGGCGAGCTCGTCGAGAAACACGCCTTGAGCGACAAGCTCCTCCAGGATGACCTGCTTGCGTTCGGCGTCGTTCCAGGCGTTGAGGAAGGCGTCTAGGGAGGCGTAGGCCTTGCGCAGGGTCTTGCGTGAATAATCCCTGAGCGATTCGGTGATGAGCTTGCCGTCCGCATCAAGGTACTGCACCCGCTCCGTGACGACTCGGACCTCGACATTGTCGACGTAATAGCGGGTGACGCCGGGGCCGGGCGGGTCTTGCTCGCCACCGAACGGATCGGCGTCGCCCTCGCCGTCGACCTCCCCTTCACCTGGCTGCGCCTCATCATCGGGCGGGACTGGCGGCTGATCGGGGCCGGGCTCGTAGATCTGCACGGGATCGCCGTCGAAGTCCGGGTCGGCGAAGAGGGCGGTAGCCCGTCGGAAATCCATGATGGTGAAGTACAGCTTGTTGTAGTCCTCGTTGATGCGGGTGCCGCGGCCGATGATCTGCTTGAACTCGGTCATGGAGTTGATGCGCTTGTCGAGCACGATCAGGTGACAGGTCTGGGCATCGACGCCGGTAGACATGAGCTGGGAGGTCACGGCGATGACCGGAAAGGTGGACTCCGGATCGATGAAGTTGTCGAGCTGGGCCTTGCCCTCGTCGTTGTCGCCGGTGATGCGCATGACGTACTTGCTGTTGGCGGCGGCCAGGTCCGGGTTGGCATTGACCAGGGCCTGACGCATGCGCTCGGCATGGTCGATGTTCTGGCAGAAGACGATGGTCTTGGCGAAGCGATCCGTTGCCTTGAGAAACTCGGTGATCTTGGCGGCGACCAGGGTCGTGCGCTGTTCGAGTATGAGCGCGCGGTCATAGTCGCCGTCGTTGTACTCCCGGTCCTCAATGCGGTGGCCAAACTTGTCGCTCTGCCCCGACTCCGGGCGCCAGCCGTCGAGATCCCGGTCAAGTCCAATCCGCACCACCTTGTAGGGCGCCAGAAAGCCGTCCGAGATGCCCTGCCGCAAGGAATACGTGTAGATGGGCTCGCCGAAGTAGTCGATGTTGGATACGTCCTTGGTCTCCTTGGGGGTGGCGGTCATCCCGATCTGGGTCGCCGTCGAGAAGTATTCGAGAACCTTGCGCCAGGCGGCATCGTCCGCGGCGCTGCCGCGGTGACACTCGTCCACGAAGACCAGATCGAAGAAGTCCGGGGAGAACTGTTGGTAGATGTTCTGCTCCGCCTCGGTGCCGGTCACCGCCTGATAGAGGCAGAGATAGACCTCGAATGCCTTGTCCACCGTCCGGTTGGTGATCTTGGTCATGGCCTGACCGAAGGGCTTGAAGTCGTTGGTCTTGGTCTGGTCGGCCAGGATATTGCGGTCCACCAGAAAGAGGATGCGTTTCTTGGCGCCGGACCGCCACAGTCGCCAGATGATCTGAAAGGCGGTGTAGGTCTTGCCCGTACCGGTGGCCATGACCAGCAGGACGCGGCTCGCGCCGCGGGCAATGGCCTCAACCGTACGATTGATGGCGATGCGCTGGTAATAGCGGGGGGTCTTACCGGAACCGTCGTCAAAGTAGTCCTGAACGGCGACGATCTGCTCTTCCGCAACCAATCCCTTTGCCTTGCAGTAGCGCGCCCACAGCTCGGCCGGTGCGGGGAATTGGTCGAGGGGAATTTCGCGGGTCACGGCCCCGGTGGTCACCGTGCGATCGTGTTCTAGAAAGGCGTCGCCGTTGGCGCTGTAGACGAAGGGGATATCGAGGGTTTCCGCGCAGTCCAGCGCTTGCTGCATGCCGTCACCGACGGCGTGGTTGTTGTCCTTCGCCTCGATCAGGGCGAGCGGGATGTTGGGCTTGTAAAAGAGGATGTAGTCGGCTCGTCTGGCGACGCCACGCTTCACCGTCTTCCCGCGAACGATGACACGGCCTTTGGTGAAGAAGACTTCCTCGCGAACCTGTGTCAGGAGGTCCCACTTGTCCCCATTCGCACCGACCAGCGCCGGGGTGATGAACTTGGTGCGAATGTCGGCTTCGGTCAGGGTCTTCTTGTTCATGCCCGTCGAGCCTTCCTGGTAGTGCATGGTGCGCGGGGGTGCGGAGCTGGGCTGACTCTCCGGGCATGCGAGCCCAACTTCGTAACGACAGCTCGGGCGGCAGTGTACGCAACTCGGTAGCGAAGGGGGAGCCGGAGCCTTGTCCAACCAGCCATGCCCCGCGCTGATCCGTGCCCCCCGGAGGGCCGTCACCGATCATCGGCCGCAGGTTCCCCGGACGACGCTCTGTCCGCGTCAAGCGGGTCCGAGACGCTCCCGCAGGGCCTCCAGGGCCCGCTCCTTGTCCGAGAAGAAGCTCGATTCGCCCAGGAGCGTGGTGAGTCCCGCGCGCTCGAAGACCCGCAGCACCTGCTGCTTGAGTCCGCTGAACATGAGCTCCACGCCGGTCTCGCGCAGTCGCAGCGCAAGCTCGCGCACCTTTTCCTCGCCCGAGGCGTCGATCTCGTTGATGCCGCTGCCGACGATCAGGATCGCGCTGGCCTCGGGATACTCGGCCTGGGCCTCGAGGATGATGTCCTCGAAGTAGGCCACGTTGATGAAGGTCAGCGATCCGTCGAAGCGCACGGGCACGAAGCGGCGGCTCACCGGTGTCAGCCCGTGGGCCTTGATGCCGCCGAGTGTGCCGTCGGGCTTGCGCGCCACGATCTCGGCGCGCGGGCGCATGGTGCGGATCAGATACCACAGCACCGTGAGGACGACGCCGAGGAGGATTCCGTCGGCCAGGGCCGGCGCCATGACCAGGGTCGCGATGAAGGTGAGGACGCCGATGAGCGCTGCCGCGGGCTCCGCCTTCCAGGCGTACGCCAGCGGCTTGATCCGGATCAGGCCGAACACCGCCATCATCACCATGACCGCGAGGGTGGCCTGCGGCAGATGATAGAGATAGGGCGTGAGAAAGAGCAGCACCAGGACTACGCCCGCCACGCTGACGATCGCGAAGAGTCCGGTCTTGGCGCCGGAGCGCGCCGCGACCGCCGAGCGCGAGAAGGAGCCGCTGACCGTGTAGGAGCCGAAGAAGCTCCCGGCGATGTTGGCCAACCCCTGGCCGACCAGCTCCTGGTTGGTGTCGACCCGCTGGCGGGTGCTGGTGGCGATCGCCTTGGAGATGGAGGTTGCCTCCATGAACCCGATCAGCGCCATGACCAGTGCCGCGGGCAGCAACGCCCACATCAGGTCGGGACGGATCTCGGGGGTCGCAAGCTGGGGGAGCCCGCGGGGGATGTCGCCCACCACCGCCCCTCCGGCGGAGAAGGTGACCCGATCTCCGCTGACGCCTGCGAAACGCCAGTTGTGTCCGTCGCCACTAGCACCCGGTGGCAGCGCCCCCGGGGGATGTAGGGCGAGGGTGCCGTCATCTGCCGCCACCCCCGTCAGGGGCTCGGCGTGCAGGTCGATGCGCAAGCGGTCCCGCCGCTGCTTGAGGTGCTCGATCTCATAGTTGAGGATGCGGATCTCCGCATCGGCGGCGGCCACCCGTGCCGTGGAAGCCGCCGAGTCGCGCGACTGCGCGTCGCGAAGCTCGCTGTTGAGGGCGGTCAGCCTGACGGTGAGCGCGTCGATGCTGCCGCGGGCCTCCCGATACTCCTCCACTTGGGCGCGCAGCCCGACGTCGTGGATCTGGTTTTCCGGCACTTGGATCTTCGCCTCGAATCCGATCGCCCAGCTCACCAGGGTTGCCACGGCGACCGCGACCAGCACCCCTGGGACCCGTGGAAATTTGCGTCCGGAGTAGCGGATGATCGCCCAGGTCGCCACGGCGAACAGCAGCGTCGGCAGGTGGGTCTGGGGGATCTGGAGCGCCACGTTCCATAGATCGGCCAGATAGTTGTCCGAACGCGGGAACGGGACCCCGATGACGTTGCTCAACAGGGACAGCCCGATGATCAGGGCGGCCGCGTTGGTGAATCCCACGATCACCGGGCTGGAAAGCAGGTTCACCGCCACGCCGAGGCGGAAGATTCCGAGCCCCAGGCGCAGGACCCCCACCATCAGCGCCAGCATAATCGAAAGCGCGATGAAGTCGGGGGTGCCGGGGGTCGCGAAGGGCATCAAAGCCGCCGCCGACATCAGGGAGAGCATGGCGACCGGGCCGGTGTGGAGCTGGCTCAGCGAGCCCCACAGGGAGGCGATGATGACCGGGATGAACGAGGCGTAGAGGCCGTAGACGACCGGCAGACCCGCGAGCTGGGCGTAAGCCATGCTCTGGGGGACCAACACGAGCGAGACCGTGATGCCGGCCGTGAGGTCGCCGCGTAGCTGATCCCGCGACATTGGAAACCAGCTCAGGAAGGGAAACAGCCGATGCCGCAGGTACTTCATGCTCGTGCCTCGGATGCGCGCGCCCCAATAGGGCCGCGGGGTCGATCCCCTGGATTCTCCGAGGGCTTCGGGCCATGAACAAATCAATAATTACTAGAGGATAGATAGATCTTGATCTATGGCTCATTCGCTGCCGGACACGAGCTACAGCTCCACCGGGTCGCGGTGCTCGCCGTGCGTTGGCGTCAGCCGGACGTGGTTCGGCAGCGAGTACATCCCAATCGATCTGACGACCATCGCCGACATAAACGCCAATGGCGCCAAAGATCTGACAATGCTCGGATGCCGGTCCGCTGCGCACTGGGCGCGTTCGTCGCGCGCCGCCCGACGCCGTGCCCGCTAGGGGTCACCTAAGGCCTCAGCCCGCCCGACTCGGCGGCCACGAGCGACAGC
>JBGSTR010000506.1:0-1509 GCA_041736365.1 Chromatiaceae bacterium
GACATCGGCATGCCGGATCTCGACGGCTACGAGGTGTGCCGGCGCATCCGCGCGCGTTGCCCCGAGGGGGCGCCGGTGCTGGTCGCGGTGACCGGTTGGGGCGAGGGGGAGGATCGACGCCGGGTAATGTCCGCGGGCTTCGACCACCACCTGGTAAAGCCCGCGAGCGTGGAGAGCCTAAAGGCTGTCTGTTCGGGCGGCAAATCGCCGCGTTAGGAATCTCCGACGCCCGCTAGCCCGTCGCAACGGACCCGCGGGGCCCCTGCGCCAGCAGGCTCAATAGCGTCGAAAACTCGAAAGGCTTGGTCAGGCTGGCGTCGAATCCAGCCCCTTCGATCTTGGCGGTCACCTTGTCCTGCCCCCAGCCGGTCATGGCGACGATCATCAGGTCCTTGCCCCAGGGCTCGCCGCGGATCCGCCCGCACGAATCCAGCCCGTCGAGCCCGGGCACGTCCAGATCGAGCAGCACCACATCCGGGCGAAAGCGAGCCCCGGCCTCGATCGCCGTCAGCCCGTCGTAGGCCGTCTCCACCTCGCTTCCGCTGCGCTGCAGGAGCATGGCCAGCGTATCTGCATTGGAGCGGTCGTCGTCCACCACCAGCACCCTCTTGGATAGGCCCTGGATGGCCGGAATGGGTGCGCGGCGCCGCAACGCGCCCACCGCCCCGGTAGCCGGCGGCAGCCGCACCGAGAGCTCACTGCCCCGACCCGGCCCGTCGCTCCGGGCGCTGACCGTGCCGCCGTGGAGCTCCACCAGACTTCGCACCAGGGCAAGTCCGATTCCCAACCCGCCGGGATGGCCGGCGCGGGCCGTCTCGACCTGATAGAACATATCGAACACCCCGGGCAGGGCCTCCGGCGCGATACCGATACCCGTGTCCCGCACGCGCACGACCACCTGCTCCCCCTCCACGGCGGCGGTGACGGTGACGGTGCCCTGTCCGCGGGTGTACTTGCAGGCGTTGTTAAGCAGGTTGGCGAACACCTGGGCGAGCCGGGCGGGGTCCCCCTCGACCTCAATGGGTTGGGGCGGCAGCGAGACCACCAGCTCATGCCCGCCTTGGTCGAGGCTTGCGCGGGCCAGCTCGGTCGCCTGGGCCAGCACACCAGCCAGATCGACCCGCTCCCGGCGCAGCTCAATTTTCCCTTGGGCGATCCGCCCCACGTCCAACAGGTCATCTACCAGCCGGGCCATGTGGCGGAACTGGCGCTCGAGAATGTCGCAGGCGCGACGGCCGATTTCATCCGCGGACGTCGGGAGCTTGAGGAGCTCCAAGGCCATCCCGAACGTTGCGAGCGGGTTGCGCAGCTCGTGGGCCAGCGTGGCCAGGAACTCGTCCTTGCGCCGATCCGCGTGGCGCAGCTCCTCCTCGGCGTGCTTACGCGCGGAGATGTCGATGGCGGATGGGATCAGGTGGGTGATACGCCCCGTTTCGTCCTGCATGGGGGCGATCTGGAAATCGATCCACAGCCGCCCGTCCTCCGCCACCCGCACCGGCACGTCGTAGC
>JBGSTR010000508.1:0-1637 GCA_041736365.1 Chromatiaceae bacterium
GCCGGCCACCCGAGCTGATCGTCGGGCACGGGGTGCTCGGGCGCCTGCTCGCTCGCATCACCGTCGCGATGGGCAACCCGGCGCCGCTGGTGTGGGAAACCGATGCCGAGCGTGCGCAGGGCGCGAGCGGGTACCGGGCGATTCACCCGGATACGGACGAGCGCCGAGACTACGGATCCATTTACGACGTGAGCGGCGACCCTACCCTGCTAGATGCACTGATCGCCAGGCTGGCGAGCGGTGGCGAGATCACGCTCGCGGGTTTCTATAGCCAGCCATTGTCCTTTTCCTTTCCACCGGCGTTTCTGCGCGAGGCGCGTATCCGCGTCGCCGCCGAATGGTCTCCGCCCGACCTCCAGGCGGCGAAGGCACTGGTGGAGTCCGGCGCACTGTCGCTCGACGGTCTGATCACGCACCGGCACCCGGCGTCGGAGGCGGAATCGGCGTACCGCACGGCCTTCGACGATCCGCGCTGCCTAAAAATGATTCTCGACTGGAGAAACTGTTCATGACGAGCTCAGCCGCCCTGCCGAAGCTTGGCTCGCCCGCGTTGGTGGCCTCGCCACTGCCGCTGCGCCATACCCAGATCGTCGCGATCTATGGCAAGGGCGGGATTGGCAAGAGTTTCACCCTCGCGAACCTGAGCTACATGCTCGCTCAGCAGGGAAAAAAGGTGCTGCTGATCGGCTGCGATCCGAAGAGCGACACCACCACCCTGCTGTTCGGCGGACGCGCCTGTCCGACCATCATCGAAACCTCCTCGGCCAAAAAGGCCGCCGGCGAGCCGGTTCGAATCGGCGACGTCTGTTTCAAGCGCGACGGCGTATTCGCCATGGAGCTGGGTGGCCCGGAAGTCGGTCGGGGCTGCGGTGGGCGCGGCATCATCCACGGCTTCGAGCTCCTCGAGTCGCTGGGTTTCCACGAGTGGGACTTCGACTATGTCTTGCTCGACTTTCTGGGCGACGTGGTGTGCGGCGGCTTCGGCCTGCCGATCGCCCGCGACCTGTGCCAGAAGGTCATCGTCGTCGCATCCAACGATCTGCAGTCGCTGTATGTGGCGAACAATGTCTGCTCCGCGGTGGATTATTTCCGCAACCTGGGCGGCAACGTGGGCGTAGCCGGCATGGTGGTGAACAAGGACGACGGCACCGGCGAGGCCGAGGCCTACGCCGCGGCGGCCGGGATCCCGGTGCTGGGCAAGATCCCGGCCAACGAGGACATCCGCCGCAAGTCCGCGAGCTACCAGATCATCGGCGAGCCGGGCGGCCCGTGGGGTCCGCTGTTTGCGTCGCTCGCAGCCCAAGTCGCCGAAGCGCCGCCGCAGCGTCCCACGCCACTTACGAACGACGGACTCCTCGACCTCTTCAAGGCGGAGGACGTGGGGCGGGACGTGGTTTTGACGCCGGCAACCGTCGAGGACATGCGCGGCAAGACCTTCAAGCCGAAGGCCTCGCTGGAAGTGATCTACGACGACGCGTAAGCCGCGGCCCGACGGCATTTCACAAGAGCCCACAACACCATGACCGAGCCGACCTCCACCGACCAGCTCCCCGACTACGCAGCAATGCGCCCGGAGCCGGCGTCGGCACGCTCGGCAAAGTCCGCGACGGTGGCGCAGCCCGCGGTGTCGGCGTGCG
>JBGSTR010000513.1:0-5114 GCA_041736365.1 Chromatiaceae bacterium
TGGCTGCACGCCCGCACCTGCGCCGAGCTCGGAACCCCGCGCGACCGCCACGGTCGCGAGCAACGGCTGGTCGTGCTCGGCATGGGCAAGCTGGGTGCCCGCGAGCTCAATCTCAGCTCCGATATCGACCTGATCTTCGCCTATCCGCATAGCGGGGAGGTGGAGGGCGGTGCGCGGGCGCTGACCAACGAGCAGTTCTTCGTGCGACTCGCGCAACGCCTGGTTCAGGCGCTGGACAACCGCACCGCCGATGGCTTCGTGTTTCGGGTGGATACGCGGCTGCGGCCGTTCGGCGACGCCGGTCCACTGGTCATGAGCTTCGACGCCTTGGAGGACTACTACCAGTCACAGGCGCGGGAGTGGGAACGCTACGCCATGATCAAGGCGCGCGTGGTGGCCGGCGACGGCGATGAGGCGGAGCGCCTGATGGCGATGCTGCGTCCCTTCGTCTACCGCCGCTATCTGGACTTCGGCGCCATCGAATCGCTGCGGAGCTTGAAGCAGTTGATCGACGGCGAGCTGCATCGCAGGGGTATGGGCGCCAACATCAAGCTCGGGCACGGGGGGATTCGGGAGATCGAGTTCATCGGCCAGGCCTTCCAGTTGATTCGCGGCGGCCGTGATCCCGACTTGCAGATACGCCCTATTCTCGACGTGCTGGAGCGCCTTGGCGCCAAGGGTCTGCTGCCGCGCCCGGCGGTCGAACGCCTGGTTGGCGCCTATGGATTTTTGCGACTGACCGAGAATCGCCTCCAGGCGTATCGCGACAAACAGACCCATCTGCTGCCCGGCGATCCGGCGGATCGCCTGCGGTTGGCCCGCTCCATGGGCTTTGCCGCTTGGGACGAGTTCGCCGCGGTGTTGGAGGATCACCGCCAAGCGGTGCAGGGCCAGTTCGACGAGCTGTTCGCCGCGCCCGCCGACGCGGGGGAGACGTCCCCGGCGTCTGGATTCGAAACCGTGTGGCGGGGCTCGCGCAAGCGTGCGGCCGACGAGACCGCGTTGCAGGAGGCGGGATTCGTCGATCCGCAGGCGGCCTGGACTCGGCTCGATCAGTTCCGCGAGGCGGTGGCCCGCAAGGGACTCAGCACCAGGGGCAGCGACCGTCTATCCCGGGTGATCCCGCTCGCGCTGCAATGCGTGGCCGCCTCCGATCAGCCCGACTTGGCGCTGGAGCGCGTGCTGCGGGTGCTGGAGGCGGTCGTTCAACGTAGCGCGTATCTGGCGATGCTGGTCGAATATCCCGCGATTCTGTCTCATCTGGCCGATCTCGCGGCCAAGAGTCCCTGGATCACGGATCAGGTGGCGCGCCATCCGCTGCTGCTCGACGAGCTGCTCGACCCGCGCCGGCTCTACGCCCCGTTGCGCCGGGAGGATCTGGAGGACGAGCTCAATACGCTGCTGGGGCGGATCGACGCCGAGGACCTGGAGCAGCAGATGGAGCGCCTGCGCCAGTTCGTGCAGGGCAATATGCTGCGGGTGGCGGCGGCCGATCTGACCGGTGCGATGCGTCTGATGGTGGTGAGCGACTATCTGACCGAGATCGCCGAGGTCGCGCTGGAGCGGGTGCTCGCGCTCACCTATAGGCATCTGGTCGCACGCCACGGCCGTCCGGCCTTGAGCGAGGATACGGGCACGGGTTTCCTGATCGTGGGCTACGGCAAGCTTGGCGGCATCGAGCTCGGCTACGGCTCCGACCTGGACCTGGTGTTTCTCCACGGCGCGGATCAACCGTTCGCGACGACCGACGGCGAGAAGGAAATCAGCAACGATCAGTTCTATGCGCGTCTGGGCCAGCGCATGATCCATATGATGACCACGCATACACCCTCCGGCATCCTCTACGAGGTCGACATGCGCCTGCGCCCGGACGGCAGCAAGGGTCTGCTGGTCCGCTCGCTGAGCGCCTTTGCGGAGTATCAGGCCAGTCAGGCCTGGACTTGGGAGCATCAGGCCCTGGTCCGGGCGCGTCCGGTGGCGGGCGACGCCGCGTTGGCCGAGCGCTTCGGCGCAGTGCGCATCGAAATCTTGCGTCGCGAAAGAGACCCGGACAAGCTGCGCACCGACGTCGCCGAGATGCGCGCCAAGATGCGCGCCAGCCTGGACAAGACCCGCGCCGGACGATTCGATCTCAAGCAGGGACCGGGCGGTATTGCGGATATCGAGTTTATGGTTCAATACGCGGTCTTGCGTTGGGCGGCCGAGCACCCGGAGCTGACGGTCTGGAGCGACAATATCCGGCTGCTCGAGACCCTGGCGCGGCTGGATCTGCTGCCCGGCCAAGCCGCGCAGGATCTCACCGCGGCCTATAAGGCCTTGCGCCGCGTCTATCACCGCAGCGCCCTTCAGGAGCAGCCGACGACCGTGCCGGACGATGTCCTGATCGACGAGCGGCAGCGCGTCCGGGCGTTGTGGCTGGAATTGATCGGGGATTGAGGTTGCTCGCACCGGCGAGCCGCGCGGCGGCGCGGCATCCCGAATCGCCCCGGGTCGGGCACCTTCGAACTAAAGCGGAGCGGAATCGATGATGGCGACGATGGCTGACCGTGACGGCGTCATCTGGTTGGATGGCGAGATGGTGCTTTGGCGCGAGGCGAAGACCCACGTGCTTACCCACACCCTGCATTACGGCATGGGTGTATTCGAGGGCGTGCGCGCTTATCGGACCGCGGAGGGCGCGGCCATCTTTCGCCTGCGCGAGCACACCGCGCGGTTGTTCAACTCGGCCCACATCCTCGGCATGCGCATCCCCTACGACCGCGCAACGATCGACGAGGCGCAGCGCGCCGCGGTGCGCGAGAACGGGCTGGCGTCGGCCTATATTCGCCCGATGTGCTTCTTCGGGTCGGAGGGCATGGGCCTGCGGGCGGACAACCTCAAGGTCCATTGCATGGTCGCCGCCTGGGAGTGGGGCGCCTATCTCGGCGAGGAGAACATGAAGAACGGCATCCGCATCAAGGTGTCGTCATTCACCCGCCATCACGTCAACATCACCATGTGTCGCGCCAAGGCCAACGGCAACTACATGAATTCGATGATGGCGTTGCAGGAGGCCATGCGCGACGGCTACGACGAGGCGCTGCTGCTAGACGCCGAGGGCTACGTGATGGAAGGCAGCGGCGAGAACATCTTCATCGTGCGCGAAGGCGTGCTCTATACGCCGGATCTGACCTCCGCGCTGGACGGCATCACGCGCAAGACGGTGATCACCCTGGCCACCGAGCTCGGCATCCCGGTGGTAGAGAAGCGGATCACCCGCGACGAGGTATATATCGCGGACGAGGCCTTTTTTACCGGAACCGCCGCCGAGGTCACCCCGATTCGCGAGGTGGACGGCCGCGCCATCGGCAACGGTACCCGGGGTCCGATCGCCGAGCGCCTTCAGGGTCTCTATTTCGATCAGGTCCACGGGCGCCGCGAGGAGCATCCGGAGTGGCTGACCCTGGTCTGATCCGCACTAGAACGACATCGATGCCCGCGTGCGATGCGGGCCACTGGAGAACGGGAGGCTAAGCAAATGGGCGAGGCAGCAACGAGAACCGCCGGCGAAGCGGTGACCATCGAGGTCAGACGCAACGACTTGCCCTTGTCCTGTCCGTTACCCGGCGACGAGGTCTGGAACATGCACCCGCGGGTCTACCTGCCGATCGAGGACGAGCCGACCAAACAGTCGGTTTGCCCCTATTGCGGGGCTCGCTACCGGCTCGTGGACTAGGCGCGCCGCCAGCGCCGATTAGGCCCGCGCGGCGGCGCGCTTCTCGCGCCGCTTCAGCCACACTTCGAGTCCCTGGGCGTTGAGGTCCATATCCACCGCGAGCAGCTCCTTGATGCGCTCGTCGGCGAGTGTGACTCCGTGTGCGCGCGCCCCCGCGATCAGATAATCCGCGACCGCCCGATGTAGCCGGCTGCCGCGCTCGGCATCCACTTTGCCCTCTTCGGCGAGTGCGATCTCGGCCAGGTCGCGGACGCTCTGACGCAAGCCGTCCACCAGGGTCGCCGGGGCATCGACGCGGCAGTAATGGGTCAGGTACATGGCCTCCGGCGCGTAGTCCATCAGCTTGTCCAGGCTTGCCTGCCAGGCATCCGGATCGAAGGCCACCGGCGTCGTCGGGGCGAACATCCAGGGGCCGCGCTCGGTGTGGAATTCTCGGTACGCGATCCCGAAGGTGTCGCCGGTGAAGAAGCCGCGGCTCTCGTGATCGAAGATGCATCCGTGATGGTTCGCGTGACCCGGGGTGTCGAGAAAGGTCAGCGTGCGGCCGGCCAGGTCGAAGGATTGCCCGTCCTGCGCCACGATCACCCGCTCCTCGGGAACCGGCGTCATGCGCCCGAAGTCGCGCAGGAATGCCTCTTCCCCGTAGACGGCCGTTGCGCCGGCGGTGAGTCGGGTCGGGTCGATCAGATGCGGCGCGCCGCTGGCATGGGCGACCAGGGTCGCGTTGGGGCAGGCCGCCATCAGATCCCCGGCACCGCCGGCATGATCGAGGTGCACGTGGGTCGGCATCACGTAGTCCACGTGCTCGGTCGCGAGGCCCAGCGCCGCAACCACTTCCAGCAGACCCGGCACCGAATTGCCGGTGCCCGTGTCGACGAAGGCCAGCCGATCCCCGGAGCGCACCAGATAGCAGGCGGCGAGGCCCGGCCGACAGTATCCGGTCTCGATGCACCAGACACCGTCGGCGACCTCCTGGAACGTGGTTTCATTTTGCATGGCGGTATTCTCGGGCCTCGCAGTCGGGTTGCCAGGGCCGAAAGTCTAACCCGAGCGCTCGGTCTTTGCGCGTCGCGTCGCGTGGTCCGGGCGGGTCGAGCCCGGTCGCTCGCCGGAGAGGTTGCATGGCGACGGTTTAGCCCGACATGCTCATGGCGAAGCCCCGATTCGTTCCCGGCTCCCCGACCAGCGAGAGTTCAACCGTGTTCACAGTCTGCGTTCGCGACCAAATGATGATCGCCCACAGCTTTCGCGGCGAGGTCTTCGGCCCCGCGCAACGGCTGCATGGGGCCACCTACCTGGTAGACCTGGAGCTGCGCCGGGCCGAGCTCGACGGCGATGGCGTGGTGGTCGACATCGGTCTGGCCGCCGCGGCGCTGCGAGCGGTGCTCGCGGAGCTCGA
>JBGSTR010000529.1:0-9319 GCA_041736365.1 Chromatiaceae bacterium
GCGGCCACATGGGTCCCTCCCGCGCAGGCCAGGCGGGCCACACGCTTCTCCCGGGCGCCGAGATCGACACCCAGAAAATCGGCGATGACCTGATTCATGTCCTTCGAATTGACCGTGCACTGGCCCGGCTCGACCTCGCCGGCGACCAGTTTTTCCGCGAACGGGCGGCAGCCCGGCGTGCCGCAGGCGCCGCAGTTGGCGTGGGGGAGCAGATCCTCGACCTGGTCGATTCGCGGGTCTTCGTAGACGAACAGGCGCCGGTTGGCCGCTGCGAGCACGCCGGCCAAGACCAGACCGAGGACGGTCATGAAGGCGACAGGAGTAAGGATGGTGTCCATTGTTGGGACCGTTTGCCGCGCCCCATCCCGCAGTCCGCGCACCGACAAACGTTCGCCCGCCGGCAACGTGTGCCAGAACCGTGACGCGGGGACGATGAGGCCCCGGAGGCTGAGCCGACCAGCCGGATTGATCAGTGGTCGCTCATGTTACGAAGTTGCAAGTATTTTGCTTTCTATTTATTGCAATAATAAGTATTTACGAATACACGGACGGGGCCGGATTCGTGGTCGTCGTTATGGAGCGATCCGGGAGTCGCGCCTCTCGGACCGCGAGCTGATTAAATGCCCGGACGGCATTTAATCAGCATTTCCCTTAGGGCGGCGCGCGTGTGCGCAAACAACCGCCGCGAGCGGCGCACGCCGTATTGACGAGTTGTTGCCGAAGCGCCGCGCGGCGCCCGATCGCGTGTCACACGGCTTCGGCCGAAGGACCGCGACGCGCCGACAGGCCCCGGCGCAGGCGCCGGAACCAAAGGCTGTCCGGAAACAGCAGCAGGTATACCAGCCCCAAGATCAGCGCCTGATACCATAGGCTGCCCAGCCAAGCAGGGGTGGTACCGGCCTCCATCCAACTCTCGGCCAGGCGCTGGAGGTTGAAGAAGCTGAAGTAGGCGAGAAACGCCAGCAGCATCCGTCCCGTGGTCTTCTGCCGCGGCGATATGGCCACCAACGGGACCGCGATGGCGACCAGCGTAAGAATCGCCAGCGGTGCCGACAAACGATGCTGGACCTCGGTGCGATCCCCAAGCTCGGCGGACCCGATGAGATCCACGGTCGCGGCCATTGATCGTTTCGAGGGCTGCACCGGCTGCCGGGCGGACGAGCGCACGCGCACCTGATACTCGTCGAAATCACCGATCAGATAGTCACCGCCCCCCGGGGTGCCGTCGAAGCGGTGTCCCCCCTTGAGGGTGATGATGTGGTCGCTCGACCCTTCGTCGCTGCGGTGCGTACCGCTGTCGCTGACGACGATGCGCTCCTTGTCGCCGCGGCGATCGAGGATGAATACGTGCTCCAGGGCCTTACGCCGATCGATCGAGCCTATGTAGGCGACTACGTCGCCCTCTTCTTCGACGTAGAAGCGCCCCGCCTGCAAGCCCGCGATCTGCGCGACCTGCTCCGATTGCTGCAGGCGAATCTCCTGTATCCCGGCGGCGGCCCAGGGCTGCAGGATCAATGCGAACCAGGCGGTGAACAGTGCCACCGGCACCGCCAGGACAAACAGTGCCCGGTATAGCCGACCGGGGCCGATGCCGCAGGCGCCGAGTGCGATGAGCTCGCTGTCGCGCGCCATGCGACTCAGGGTCGCGAGCACCGCCAGGAAGAACGCGGGGGGCAGCAGACTCGAGGTATCGCGCACGATCTGCAGCCCCAGGAATCGCAGCACCAGATCCACGTTCAGCGCCCCGATATTGACCTCCTCCAGGGTACGCAGGAAGAGCATGCTCGAGACGATCATCAACAGAATGAAGACGATCGCCAAAAACGCCTTAAGCACCTCGACGAACAGATAACGATCGGCGATCTGGAGCATGATCCATCCGCGAAGGAGTTGGGAGCGAGTGCCCAATTGTGGCACACCGGCCGCTGGGCCAGCGAAGACTACCGGGGCATCCCAACCCGGACCCAACCCTCGGTGCGACCCGCTCGATGAGCGAGATCAATCGGATTTCAACGCCTTGGAAGCCACCTCGTAGGAATCCCGCGACAGCGCATCGGCATCGAGCACGCGCGCGATCTCGGCACGCATGAGTGCCTGCCGGCCCGGATCGAAGCGGCGCCACCGGATCAATCCTCTCAGCAGACGCGCAGCAAGCTGCGGATTTAGGGGGTCGAGCGACAGGACTTGATCGGCCAGGAAGCGATAGCCGGCGCCATTCGCCGCATGGAAACCCACCGGGTTTCCGGCCGAGAAGGCGCCGACGAGACTGCGCATACGGTTGGGATTGAGCATGGAGAAGTCCGGGTGACGGGTAAGCTCGATCACGCGCTCCAGCGTGTCCGCCAGTCGGCTGGTCGCCTGCACCGAAAACCATTTGTCGATGACCAGGGACTCCCCCGCCCAGCGCCGATGGAATGTCTCCAGTGCCTGCTCGCGCACCGCGCCGCCGTGGTCGACCAGTGGTCGCAGTGCCGCCATGACGTCGGTCATGTTGTCCCCGGCCGCGAACTGTGCTCGCGCCAGATCCAGGGCCTGCGCGTCGGGACTGGCAGTAAGGTATGCCAGCGCCAGGTTCTTCAGCGCACGCCGTCCGATCGCCTCGGGTGTCGGCGCGTAGGGGCCACGCTCGGCATTGTCCCGATAGACGCGCAGCAGCTCCTCGCGCAACCGATCGGCAATCCCCGCCCGCAGGTGCTCACGAGCGCGGTGAATACCCTCCACGTCGGCGACCTCCATCTGGTCGGCGAGATAAGACTCCCCGGGCAGGGTCAGCACCTCCGCCAGCAGCGCCTGCTCCGCCGAGGTATCCGTCAGGGCCCTCTGGAAGGCCGTAAAGAAGGATTCCGGGATCCGCGCCTCGGGCCGGGCGACCTGCTCCAGCAGCAGGCGTTGCATGAGCGTCTGCGCCGCATCCCAGCGGTTGAAGCCGTCGCGGTCGTGGGCCATGAGGAACAGCAGGTCGTCGTCGCTGTAGTCGAACGCCAGCTTGACGGGCGCGGAGAAACCCCGCAGCAGCGAAGGCACCGGGCGGCAGGGCAGATCGACGAACCGGTACTGCTGCTCGGCGGCGCGAACCTCCAGCAGCCGAGTGCCGGGCGGCGATGCCGCGTCCTCGCCCTCGAGTTGCAACGGGAGGTCCGCGCCATCCGGACCGATGAGCGCCAGGTTGAGCGGGATATGCAAGGGTAGCTTGAGTGCCTGCCCCGATGTCTCCGGGGTATGTTGGCGCACGTCCAGCGTGTAGCAGCCCGCGCGAGGATCGTAGAAACCGGCGACTGTCAGGCGCGGCGTGCCTGCTTGCTCGTACCAGCGGCGGAATTGGGTCAGATCGATCCGCCCCGCCTCCTCCATGCAGGCAACGAAGTCGTCGGTGGTCACCGCCTGTCCGTCGTGACGCCCGAAGTACAGGTCCATCGCCTTGCGAAACAATCGGGGGCCGAGCAGCGTCGCCTGCATGCGCACCACCTCGGCGCCTTTTTCGTAGACCGTTGCAGTGTAGAAATTGTTGATTTCGATATAGGACGCCGGCCGCACCGGATGCGCCATGGGGCCCGCGTCCTCGGCAAACTGATGGGCGCGCAGGAGCCGCACGTCGCTGATCCGCTTGGCCGCGCGCGAGCCGAGATCGGCGGAAAACTCCTGATCCCGGAATACCGTCAGGCCCTCCTTGAGACTGAGCTGAAACCAATCCCGGCAGGTAATCCGGTTACCGGTCCAGTTGTGAAAGTACTCGTGGGCAATGACGCCCTCGATGCCCTGAAAGTCCTGGTCGGTGGCCGTGTCCGATCGGGCCAGCACGTACTTGTCGTTAAAGACGTTGAGGCCCTTGTTTTCCATTGCCCCCATATTGAATTGGCCGACCGCGACGATCATGTAGCAGTCCAGATCGTATTCCCGGCCGAACCGCTCCTCGTCCCAGCGCATCGCCTGCTTGAGGGAGCGCATCGCGTGGTCGCATTTGTCGAGGTTGTGAGGCTCCACGAAGATGCGCAGATCCACTGCGCGCCCGGATGCGGTCGTATAGCGATCCTCGACCACGCTCAATTGACCGGCGATCAGGGCGAACAGATAGCTGGGTTTCGGATAGGGGTCCTCCCAACGCACGCTGTGAAGACCCGCGCCGAGGTCCAGCCGCTCGACTGGATTTCCGTTCGACAGCAGCACCGGGAAGCGCGCCTTGTCTGCGACCAAGGTGGCGCTGAACCTGGCCATCACGTCGGGCCGGTCGAGATAGTAGGTGATGTGTCGAAAACCCTCCGCCTCGCATTGGGTGCACAACAGCTCGCCCGACTGATAGAGTCCCTCCAGCGCGGTGTTAAGCGCGGGGTGGATGTGAACGCGAGTCTGCAGCCGGAAGCGATCCGGCACCCGATGGAGGACCAGGGTCTCCGGCCCGATCCGGTATTCGGCGGGCAGCATCGGGTGACCGTCGATCGCGACCCGATCCAGCTCGAGCAGCTCGCCGTGCAGCGTCAGGCTGCCGTCGCCGCGTGTCGCGGCCGGGTTGCGGCGCACGGCCAGATCCGCATCGACCGTCGTCCGCTCCGGGTCCAGCTCAAAGCGAAGATCGATGCTGTCGATCAGGAACTCGGGCGGTTGATAATCCTTAAGGTGGATCGAACGCGGGGGATTGCGATACATAAGCGTCTACTCGAATGTTGCGGTGCCGCCGAGCACGGCGAGCGAAGCCCGCTCGGGCGACCCCGTTTGGTGTTTCGCCCACATGCTCCCATTATCGATCGTGAAACCATTGCCGAGCTCGCGGCGCAACCGCGGCGGGTTTCAGCTTGCATGCTAAGGTCATCCGATGCCCAAGGTCATTATCTACTCTACCGTCGTCTGCCCCTATTGCACCCGGGCCAAGCACCTCTTGCACCACAAGGGCGTCGCATTCGAAGAGATCCTGGTTGATCTCGACCACGATCAGCTGCGTACCATGGTGGAGCGCACGGCCCGCCACACGGTTCCCCAAATCTTCATCGATGACCATCATATCGGCGGCTTCGACGATCTCGCCCGACTGGAGGCGCGCGGGGAGCTAGACCCCCTGCTCGGACGATGAGCGAAACCGGCGCAGGCCTCGACGAGCTCCGGCTCGATAAGTGGCTGTGGGCGGCGCGCTTCTTCAAGACGCGCGGACTCGCGGTGGAGGCGATCAACGGCGGTCGAGTGCAGGTCAACGGCCAGCGCGCGAAACCCGGTCGCGCCATCCGCCCCGGGGCACTGCTGCGCATCCACAAGGGCTCGCTGGAGTGGGAGATCGAGGTGCTCGCGCTGAATCGGCAACGCCGCTCCGCGAGCGAGGCCGCATTGCTCTACGAGGAGCGCGAGGAAAGCCGGCTGCGGCGCCAGGAGATGGTGCGACAGCGCCGGGAAGTTGGACCGATGGCTGCCGAGCCCCCCGGCCGGCCGACCAAACGCGACCGCCGAATGATCCATCAATTCACCGGCAAACGGGCCACCTGACGCGAGCGCGGCCGCCATGGACAACGAGGTCTTTCGGGACACCTATCGCGCGATCAACGAACGGTTTTGTCCGTACGAGAAGAGTATCCTCACCAATCAATGCAGCTGCTCTCAGGCCCACAAATTCTGCATCGCCGAGCGCGAGGGCGTGCACTGCGGCTCCGACGCGGCGCAACATGCCTGTCTGGAGCTGCTGGAGCTGCTGCGGCGGCACGCCCGATTCGCACTCAAGGCCACGGACCAGACCGCCGCCCTGCCCCACGGCAAGGCGATGCGGGTTCAGGTCGGGGGTCTGCGGGGGATTCACGCCGCCCTCTCACCCGAAGAGCCGGTCCCGGCACAGATTGCGGACATCCGCGCGACCGTCGAGGCCGCCGTCGCCCGTTACGGCGACCTGAGTCGGCTTCCCTATGCCGAGATCATGCAGGCGATCGCCGCCTACGAGGGCCGCAAGCGGAGTGGCCGACGGCGCTGACGCGACACGCGGGAGGCACTTTCCGGGGAGCTCGAAAAATGCCGTCCAGGGCATTCTTCGAGACGCGAAGCGAAAAGCGCGGTTTTCCGCTTCGCTTCGCTTTCAAACGCTTAGGTTCTTGAAAATGGCGGGACGTCCCTACCTCGCCCGGGCATTCATTATTTTTCAAGGAGCCCTTTACGCGGCTTGCCGAGCATCGGCCGCGGGGGCATGATTGCATTGGAAATCGGCACTAACTGCTCGTTTCCGCTAGGTGATCCCGCCGGATCCAACAGGGACTGCGCGGGACGCGCTTCAGTATCGCCGATGTGTTTTGCTGTCCATCCGGAGCTGCCATGAAGTTCATGCGAATACTCGCCTACGTCCTCGCCGCCGCGATTGCGGTCGCGTTCGCATTGTTCCTGAACTACAACCTGCCCAATACCGAGGTCGTGCAGCTCACCGGAACCGACGTTAAGCGCATGGATCGGGACGGTCGCCCGGAAACCACGGCGACTCGCGACGTGCGCTATATCAATGCGGTCAATCGCGACGGCAAGATCCGGGTGTTTCGCAACGAGGATACCGGGTGGGGTTGGCCGCCGTATTTCAAGTTCGACAGCGCCGATATGACGGCGCAGGTACAGGCGATTCTCAAGTCCCCGGAGGAGACCTGGGTGTTGGTGCGCTACTACGGATGGCGGATGAACCTGTTCTCGCTGTTCCCCAATGCGGTCCATCTCAAGGTCGTCGACAAGGATTATCGACACGTGCCCTGGTTCAATATCCTGTTCATCGTGCTGTTGGCGCTGGGCGTGATCTTTATCGTCATCGTCCTGCGCCGCCTGATCGCACGCTGGACCTAGTGGAACGGGCCCGAGAGGCGCGACTCTCGGCCCGCTCCATCGTATCTGCGATTCACTAAAAGATGCCGGGCCATCCCGCGCCCGGGCGGAAAACGCAATCAGCGTTTCCCCGAGGTTGCACCGAGCAACAGACCCAGGCGCTGCTGAACCGGCTCGATCACCGGCGCCAGCTTGCGCCGCATCAGGCTCCCGAGGGCGGTCGAATCACGCAGCACCGGGCGGATGACCCCGTAGCCGACGCCCGACAACACCCGCATCGCCGCCACCTCGCCGGCAAGCGCCGGCCACTCGCGCAACCACTGAGCCACGTCCGCGTCGGAGCCGGCGATCGACGCGTAGCCCTCGGCATCGACGATCAGATCCTCCAGGGGGCAATCCGGGTCCGCGTCCCGGCCCAAGTCGGCGAAATAGCCGCGTAGGCAATCGAATGTGGTGGTGACCACGTCCTGGCTCGGCGGCTTCGCGAGCACCGTGGCGACGGTCTTGAGGAAGGTCTGTCCCGCGCCGGAGTCGATGCGCGCGAACAACCGGGCGCAGCGATTGCCTTGGGACGCCGAATCGGCAATGGCAACCGCCAGCGCCGGCTCGCGCGCTCGCCCCGGGGCGCGATCCGGAAGATCGTCCGGAAGCGCCTGCAGAAAGCCCACCAGATAGGCCTGTTTGCGACCGGATTTCTTCCACAGCTCGGCCCGCTCGTCCGCGCTGATCAATCCCGGCTGCAGCACCAGGCGGATGGACTCGATCGCCTTCTCGGATTCGGTCTCGAACGGCAGATACTCGACCAGATACGCGGCGAGCCGCGGTCCCATGGTGCCGGCGACCACGGCCGGGTTGCGCAACATCTGACGCGCGTTCTCCGCATCCTCCATCGCCCACCAGGCCCGCCGCGCGAGCTCATCGCTGAGTCCGGGCGAGCACACGGCGGCGACCACCGCCTCGGATTCGCCCAGAAGCAGTAGCTGCTCGAGGCTCTCCTCGCGCATCTGACCCATGCGGGTCCAGCGGCGCAGGTAGACCGGGTAACCTCCCGGTGATCCCATCACATGACCCGAGATCAGCTCTTTGACGCGGCGCAGATACTGCTCCGGGCGGCAATTCGGATTGAGCCGCACCGTCGCCTCGCCGCCGGGGCCGAGCCCGTAGACGATCATTCGGCTCTCGTCGATCCGGATCGCCTGCGGCTGGTTGGCGAGCAGCACGTTGAGGCGGAAGGTGTCTTCGCTGCTGAGGTCCATCAGCGGGTACGGGGACGGCCGGCCGCGCACGCACGAGTGCCGGGGCCGGTCGAGTGCCGGTCCGTTGACCTCCCGCCTGCACGACAAGCGGCAAGCAGGCGGTCGAGCGCGAGCGGCACGCGTGTCGAGTGCGGATTCAATGCTCGCTGGGCGGCTGGTAGTTGGGGTCTTTCGGATTCAAGAAGATAAAGTGGAACTGGCCGGGCTCCAGCTCGACATAATCCATGGTGGCCTGATCCAGGAGCGGGACGTGCTCGGGCGTCATGACCAGATCGATGCCCTCCGAGGACATGCGGATATCGTCCTCCGTGGCCTCGTCGAAGCCCATGCGGTAATCGATCGCCCCGTCGGGCTTCTGATAGGCGGCGAGCCGCAGGGCCATGCCGGCGGTTCCACCCTGTTTCGCGGCCGTGCGGACCTGTTCGGCCGCTGCTGTCGTCAACTTGAACATCTTCGACCCTTACCGTTGGCAGCTTGGTTTGTACAGCGCAGTTTAACCCCAGTTGCCCGTGCGCATCGCCCCCTGCCCCGGGGAGCCGATCGGCGGGTCCTCGGCCGGCGGCTCATCGCCTTGTGTCACGCGCCAAGGCGGCGTCGCACGTGGCTCAGGAAGCGGCCGGTCCAGTTGCACCCGCCGACCGCGCGCAGATGACTGTAAGAGGCCAGCAGGTTGCCCTGAACGATCCCGTCGTGGCGGCCGTCCACACCCGTACCGCGAGCGACCTCGTAGGCATAGGTCCAGGATGGATTCGGCGCGACGACGGCTGAATGATGAAACTCGTGGGCTCGGATCTCGGCGGCGCCGGGGCCGCGACCCGGCCACGGAAAGGCGTCCGTCTCCCGCAACCGGACATAGCCGCGCCCTTGCGGCCGAGCTTGCATCGCCACCTCGGCATCCAGCACCCCCACCATGGCGCACGCCTGCTCCCCCCAGCGGATTTCCTTGGAGAGATACATCAGACCCCCGCATTCCGCATAGGTCGGACCGCCGCGGGCAATGAAGTCGGCGATCGCCTCGCGCATGCCGCGATTTCGCTCCAGCTCGTGCATCCGGAACTCCGGAAAACCGCCGCCCAGGAACAGTGCATCCACGGCCGGGGGCTCCGGATCGCTCACCGGGCTGAATGGAATCAGCTCGGCCCCTCCGGCGGCCAGCGCGCGCAGATCGTCCGGATAGTAGAAACCGAAGGCCGCGTCGCGGGCGATACCGATTCTCACCCGCTCGCCCACCGTCGTCCCGGTCGGCGGCGCGGACTGGGACTGGAGCACCGGCCGCGGGGCGCGATCGGCGATCGCGA
>JBGSTR010000662.1:0-1752 GCA_041736365.1 Chromatiaceae bacterium
GGGGCCAGGCGAGGATCGCCGCCGAGTTGGCGGTGCTTTGCGGTGCCGGAATCTCGCCCGCGGCGCGATCGAACAGCGCCAACTGACGGCCGGTGGTGGGTTGATCCAGCTCATCGGCGCGGGCGAAATGAGTCATCAGGATCACCGACGCCACATTCGGCGAATCCATCAGCGCCCGGTAAGCCGAGCCGATCTCCTCTGGCGCAAAGCCGACTCGATGCATGCCCGAGTCCATCTTCAGCCAGCACTCCAGGCCGCGCTCCAGTCGCGCAGCGGTCAACCAGTCGAGCTGCTGGCGATTGTGCACCACCAGGGCTAGACGCTCGCGATCGGCGAGCGCGATCTCGTCCGGGTGGAAGGCCCCTTCCATCAGTAGGATCGGGTCGAGGATTCCCGACTCGCGCAGCTCCAGGGCCTCCTCGCTGCAGGCGACGCCAAACGCGTCCGCCTCGCCGGCCAACGCCTTGCCGATGGCGCCGGCGCCGTGTCCATAGCCATCGGCCTTGATCACCGCCAGCACCCGTGTGCCCGTCGCCAGCCGCTTGGCACAACGCAGGTTGTCGCGAGCCGCATCCAGGTCGATGCGCGCGCGGGCGGGACGTGTCATCGGGTCACCTCGGGTTGTGGGGCGGCGCTTGGCTCCAGCATTTGCCGCATCCTGCCACGGATTCGGCCCTTGCGGATACGCGTTCGAGTCCCCCTTTGGACGGGACTGCAATGCCGTCGCGGCCTGCGTTCGGCTCTGCGCCGCAACCTTCGCTCACCCATTCCCCCTTGACGCGAGGACGGGTCGCGCGTATGTCGTCAGGGCTTTCAAGCCGAATCGGATGATCTACATGATTTTGACCATTATTCGCGAGGGGCTGGGCCGGATCGTCATACTGGCCGACCGGCTAACCCGTCCGGCGCCGATGCAACGCGATCCGGCGGACCAGCAGCGGGTCGAGGCCGAGATCCGACACCTGTCGCTCTACCAGTTCCATGCCTGCCCGTTCTGCATCAAGACCCGGCGTGCCATGCACCGACTGAACCTCCCGATCGAGCTGCGGGACGCACAGAACGATCCCGTCGTGCGTGCGCAGCTACTGGCCGAAGGCGGAGCCATCAAGGTGCCCTGTCTGCGAATCCAGGAGCCCGGGAGCGATCGCTGGCTGTATGAATCGACGGAGATCATTGCCTACCTCGACGAGCGCTTCGGCAGCGCGGCGCAGGCAGTCGCCGAGACTCGATAACGGCTTTTTTCGGCACCGGGGCAACGGCGCGCGGCCTCAAGTCGCGTCGCTTACCCGAGTGTCTTCTGCGCTTTTGAGCGGCAGGCGAACGATCACGGCCAGGCCGCCGCTCGCCGCACGCGCGAAGTCCAGCCCGCCGCCGTAGGCATCGACGATGTCCTGCGCGATCGCCAAACCCAGGCCGGAACCCTGACTGCCGGCGTCCAGCCGCAGCCCCCGCCGTCCAAGGTGGTACAGCCGCTCCTCGGGCACGCCGGGGCCATCGTCTTCGACCCGCACGCAAACGCCTTTGCTCGGCGCTACCTGCACCGAGACGCGGCTCGATGCCCATTTCACGGCGTTCTCGAGCAGGTTCCCCAGCAGCTCGGTGAGGTCGTCGGCAAGAATCGCGGCGGCGGCGGCTTGGGTAGCCTGAATTTCCCACTCCAGCTCCCCTCCGCGTGGCGTCCGCCGCAGCGTGCGCACCAGCTTATCCACGGCCGCGGCCACATCCGCCCCGGCTTGCGGCGTGACGGCCCCG
>JBGSTR010000675.1:0-1871 GCA_041736365.1 Chromatiaceae bacterium
GATCTCGGGCCTCGGCGCCGCGCTCCAGTACCTCGGCCTGCCCCATGCCCGGGCACACGCGCGGGTCGGAGCGGCCTGGGCGACGCGCATGATCCCGGCAGGGCTCCTGGTGGCACTGGGGCTATTGCTGCTGCCGAGCGTCTTCGGCGTCGCCCCGGTCAGCCACTTCCCGGGCCCCGGGGAGCACGTACGGACCTTCGGTATCCTGGAGCTGCACAGCGCGGTGTTGCTCGATCTCTCGGTGGCGGGCGTGGTCTACGGCTCGCTGGTGTTGACCTTCGACCGGCTGTTCCCCCCATCCGTGGTGGACTGGCCGTGAACCTGCTGACCGCTATCGTGGTGGGCGTGCTGGTCGGCTCCGGCGTGTATTTGATGACGCGCGACGACCTCACCCGCCTGGTCGCCGGGACCCTGCTGATCACCAACGGCGCGATCCTGCTTCTGGTGTCGGCCGGTTTTCGGGCGCGGGTGGCGCCGGTGCCGACCGAGGCCGGTCCGGCACTGATCGCAGACCCGGTCGTGCAGGCACTCGCCCTCACCGCCGTGGTCATCAACTTCGCCGCCACGGTGCTGCTGATGCGGGTGTTGGTTGCGGTTGAGAGCACTCATCGCACCCTCAGCGCGGGTGAGCTTGAGAGCTCCCAGAGCCGAGACGAGGCGCAGGCGGAAGTCGAGGCGGCGTCCGGATCATGACGCCGCTGACCCCTCTGGTGCTGAGCTGGATCGGCGGTGTGCTCCTGCTCCTGATGGACGGCCGCCGCCGCGTGGTGGCAATGGCGTCCGCGGCCGGTCTGACGCTGATCGCGGCCCTGGATCTTTGGTTTCTGGTCGGTCAGGTATTCGGTGACGCAGGGCCATTCGAGGTCACCACGGGGGGCTGGCCGCCGGGTATCGGCATTCGCTTGATGGTGGACGGCCTTTCGCTGTTTTTCGGCACCATCTGCGCCGGCGTGCTCGCCGCGGTGATGCTGCACGAAACCTGCGGCGAGCCCGAGTCGCGGCATCTGCCGGGCCTGCTGTTCTTGATGTGCGCGGGACTGCACGGGGCCTTCTTCACCGCCGATCTGTTCAACTTCTACGTGTTCTTCGAGCTTGCGGTGGTCACCTCGTTCGTGCTCGCGGCCTATGGCTACGGCCGTTCCGAGAGCCGCGGGGCGTTCATCTACATGGCCGTCAATCTGCTCGGCTCCATGATCTTCTTGGTCGGGGCGACCGGCGTCTACTCGGCGGCCGGCACCCTGGATTTTCGTCTCGCCGAGCAGGCCCTGCATGCCCAGGGCGAGCCAATCCCGCTGTTCGCCGCCGTGCTCCTGACCGCGCTCTCGCTCAAGCTCGGGTTGTTTCCCTTCCACGGCTGGGTGCCGCTGCTCTACAGCCACGCGCGGCCGGCGATCGCCGCGGCGCTGGCCGGCGCACTGGTGAACATCGGTGCCTACGGATTGCTGCGGATCGGGCCCGCGATCTTTCCCGATGCGGTGCAGCGGGCGGATCTTTTGCTCGTCGGTCTGGGTGCGGCGGCTACGGTCTACGGCGCCGTCTTGGCACTCGCGCGCCGTTCGCCGGCAGAGCTCGCCGCCTATCTAGCGGTCACCCAGGCCGGGTATGTGATGCTCGGATTCGGGCTCGGGACCTATCAGGGAATCATCGCAGTCCTGCTGGCGGTCCTGACCGGATCGATCGACAAGACCATGATGTTCCTCGCCCTGGACCAACGCGGTTGGTCGCGCGCGACCGCGGCGTTCGTCGCCGCCATCAGCACCGCGGGTCTGCCGGTGACGCTTGGCTTCCTCGCCAAAGTGCAGCTCTTCCATGCCGGTGCGGCCCCGGCGGTGCAGCCGCTGGTGATCGGCTCGCTGCTGATCGCCACGCCG
>JBGSTR010000686.1:0-4163 GCA_041736365.1 Chromatiaceae bacterium
ACCGACGATATCCACCGCGTGGTCGAGTCCGGAGATGTCCACGCCGGTGGCGAGCTCGCGCATCACGGCGGCGGCGGCGGCGATCTCCGGAACCGTCTCGCCATTGACGCGAAGCGCCACCAGAAAGCCCGCGATCTGGGCCGGGGTGGCGCCGCCGGTCATGATCGAGCGCATCACCGCGGTGGTCTGCTCGGAGTCGAGGTCCTGGCCCTCGATACATGCCGCGATGGCCTGCTGGATATTCATGATTCGCTAGCGGTCCTCGATGAAATTGCGCAGCAGCGCGTGCCCGTGCCGGGTCAGGATCGACTCGGGGTGGAACTGAACGCCCTGCACCGGAAGCTCGCGGTGGCGCACGCCCATGATCTCGTCCGGCTCGCCCGCGGGGGTCGCGGTCCAGGCGGTGACCTCCAGACAGTCCGGCAGGGTCTCGCGCTCGATGATCAGCGAGTGGTAGCGAGTCGCTTCGAACGGACTTTCGATTCCGCCGAAGACGCCGTGGCCCGCGTGGTGAATCGGTGAGGTCTTGCCGTGCATGACGGCCCGCGCCTTCACGATCCGCCCGCCGAATGCCTGCCCGATCGACTGGTGACCGAGACACACGCCGAGGATCGGCACCTGCCCGGCCATCGCCTGGATCAAGGGCACCGAGATGCCCGCCTCGTTCGGGGTGCAGGGCCCGGGGGAGATCACGATCCGCTCCGGTCGCAGCGCAACCACCTGCTCGAGCGTCAGCTCGTCGTTGCGCACCACCCGCACGTCCGCCCCCAGCTCCCCGAGATACTGCACCAGGTTGTAGGTGAAGGAGTCGTAGTTGTCGATCATCAACAGCATGATCAGCCCTCCTCGCCTGCGCAGGCGTGACGATCGATCCCGGCCTCGGCCAGGGCGACGGCGCGGAAGATCGCGCGGCCCTTGTTCATGGTCTCCTTCCACTCCAGCTCGGGCAGCGAATCGGCGACCACGCCGGCGCCGGCCTGGATGTGCAACATCCCGTCCTGGATCACCGCGGTGCGAATCGCGATCGCCGTGTCCATATTTCCGTTCCAGGAGAGGTAGCCCACGGCGCCGGAGTAGACCCCGCGCTTGACCGGCTCCAGCTCGTCGATGATCTCCATCGCCCGGATCTTCGGCGCCCCGGAGACGGTGCCGGCCGGAAAGGTTGCCCGCAGCACGTCCATCGCGCTCATGCCGTCGCGCAGCTCGCCGACCACGTTGGAGACGATGTGCATGACGTGTGAGTAGCGCTCGACGATCATCCGGTCGGTGACCCGCACGCTGCCGAGCTTGGCGACGCGGCCGGCGTCGTTGCGTCCGAGGTCGATGAGCATCAGATGCTCGGCCAGCTCCTTGGGGTCCGCCAGCAGCTCCGCCTCCAGCGCCCGGTCCTCGGCGTCGGTGTAGCCGCGCCGGCGGGTGCCGGCGATGGGGCGAACCGTGACCACGCCGTCTTCCAGCCGGGTGAGGATCTCCGGCGAGGAGCCAACGATGTGGAGCTCGTCCAGATCGAGAAAGTACATGTAGGGCGAAGGGTTGAGACTGCGCAGGGCGCGGTAGAGGTCCAGGGGCGGTGCTGCATAGGGCACCGACAGGCGCTGGGAGAGCACGACCTGCATGCAGTCGCCCTCCAGGATGTAGTCCTTGATCCGTTCCACCGCGTGCTCGAAGCCTTCCCGGGTGAAGCCGGAGACGAAGTCGCTCTCCTGGACCCGGCGCTCGGCCATTGCCGCGTGTCGCGGGGCCCCGCGCTGAATGCGCGCGATCAATCCGGTCATGCGCGCCCGCCCGGACTCCAGGGTGTCGCCCGCGGAGGGGTCGAGATGCAGGATGATGTAGATGCGCCCGCCGAGATTGTCGAATACCACCACCTCGTCGGAGAGCAGCAGCAGGATGTCCGGTGTCCGGAGCGGATCCGGATTGGGGCAGCGCGCCAGCCGCGGCTCGATGTAGCGGATCGTGTCGTAGCCGAAGTAGCCGACGAGTCCGCCGGCGAAGCGCGGCATCCCGGGATGGCTGGCGACGCGAAAACGCGCCTGAAAGGCCTCGATCCAGGCCAGCGGGTCGGCGCTCTCCAACTCCTCGACCGGCTCGCCGTCGCGCTCGACGGTAATACGCTGTCCGGCGACCTTAACCCGGGTACGGCAGGGCAGGCCGATGATCGAGTAGCGGCCCCATTTCTCCCCGCCCTGGACCGACTCGAAGAGATAGGAATTCGGGCCTTCGGCAAGCTTGAGATAGATGCTCAGCGGGGTGTCGAGGTCGGCCAGGACCTCGCAGACGAGGGGGATGCGGTTGTAGCCCTGGTCGGCCAGGGCTTGGAATGCTTCGGGTGTCATCGGGGGACTCCAGACAAGGGGTGAGATGAGCTGACGCGTCGAATCAGCGTCGCCATCGCCACCCGACTGTCCTTTGCGCCCCGTACCCGATCACTGTCTCAAATGCTCCGAATCAAGCTTCCCGGCTTCGCCGCGGCGCGGCGCGCCGTTGCTCCCTACGCGGCCTCGGCCAGCAGGCCCTTCAGCTCCGCCATGGAGTCGATCACGGCGTCCGGCTCGGCCTCGCGGATGTCCACACCGTGGTTGTAGCCGTAGCTCATGCACACGATGCCGAATCCGGCGGCGCGCGCTGCGGTCACATCGCTGATCGAGTCACCGATCATCAGCGACTCCGCGGGTGAGACGCCGAAGTGCCCGGCCGCGTGCAGCAGCGGCAGCGGGTCCGGCTTCTTCTTGGGCAGCGTGTCGCCGCTGATCACCACCCCGAAGGCGTCGTAGATCCCCAGGTCCCGCAACAGCGGCTCGGTGAATCTGGCGGCCTTGTTGGTGACGCAACCCAGCCGGTAGCCGGCCGAGCGCATGAAATCGAGGCCCTCGCGTACGCCGGGATAGAGGACGGAGCGCTTGGATGTGTTCTCGGCATAGAGCTCGATGAAGATCGGGTAGGCGCGCTCGAAATCCGCCTCGTCCGGCTCCCCGTCCAATTGGCCGACCAGGGCGCGGCGAACCAGGCGCTCGACGCCGTTGCCGACCCAGTTGCGCACGGCGGCCTCGCCGTGGCCGGGACGTCCCAGCCGCTCCATCATGGCATTGACGCAGTACGCGAGGTCCGGGACGCTGTCCACCAGCGTTCCGTCCACGTCGATCAGGATCATCTTCGGCTGAAACATCGCCTTACTGCTCCGATCGTACGTTAGCGGCTGACGCCGGCCATGGCCTCGCGCATCTGACGGATGATGGTGTCGTAGCGGTGCGGATCGCCGTCTTGGCCCTTGCCGAAGATGCCCGAGCCGGAGACGAAGGTATCGGCCCCCGCGGCCTTGACGGCGGCAATGTTGTCCGCCTTCACGCCGCCGTCGATCTCGAGCCGGATGTCGAGCCCGGAGTCGTCGATGATCTTGCGCACCTGACGCAGCTTGTCCATCGCCGAGGGGATGTAGCTCTGGCCGCCGAAGCCCGGGTTTACCGACATCAGCAGGATCATGTCGATCTTGTCGAGCACGTAGTCGAGATAGGACAGCGGCGTCGCCGGGTTGAACACCAGTCCGGCCTTGCAGCCCTCACCGCGGATCAACTGCAGGGTGCGATCGACGTGCTCGCTCGCCTCCGGGTGGAAGGTGATGTAGGTCGCCCCGGCGGCGGCGAAGTCGGGCACGATGCGATCCACCGGCTTGACCATCAAGTGCACATCGATCGGCGCCGTAACCCCGTGCTTGCGCAGTGCCTCGCAAATCAGCGGGCCGATGGTCAGATTCGGCACATAGTGGTTATCCATGACATCGAAGTGAACGATGTCCGCGCCCGCGGCGAGGACGTTGTCGACCTCTTCGCCGAGCTTCGCAAAATTCGCCGAAAGGATGGACGGTGCGATCAGATCAGTCGCCATGGTGTACTCCCTCAGGTACTGCTGCGGCCGCGCGCGGAGCGCGAGACCAGAAACGGCCTTGGAAAGGCCCCGATGTTAATCCAATGAAGGGAGATTTTCACTTTTCGACCGGCGGCTTTCGGGTCGCGGACGCCGGAGTCAGGCGGCGCGCGCCCGCGCGATCTGCTCGTAGGCGCGGCGAACCTCCTGCGTCTTGTGCGAGGCACGCTTCAATGCCTCTTCGGTCAGGCCGCGCGACGCCAGCTTGTCCGGGTGATGCCGGCTCATCAGCCGCCGGTAGG
>JBGSTR010000711.1:0-5527 GCA_041736365.1 Chromatiaceae bacterium
GGCGCCGCGTTCGAGCCGGTCGCTGCCTCGATCGGCCCACTGGTCGCGCCGGCTGGCCCAAGGGCGATATAGCTCGGGTCCGTGCTAACGTATTCTCGCCGGCTCAAAAGCGCTCTCAGGTGCTCGTGGTTGCCGGGGTCCTCACACCAGCGGCAGGCCTCGAGCAGGGCCTTGACCAGGGCGACGTGAGTGTTGGGGTAGGCATTGGACCATTCCTCCCGCACCGCCAGAACCTTGCCGGGGTGGCCAAGCCAGATATCCAGGTCGCTCGCAACCACGAAGCCCGCACCCTCCATGGCCGCGCGCAGGTTCCAGGGCTCGCCCACACAGAAACCGTCGATGTTGCCGGAGCGCAGGTTCGCGACCAATTGGGCCGGCGGGATGGTTCGCAGCCGGATGTCTCGGTCGGGGTCTATTTCGCCGGCGGCGAGCCAGTAGCGCAGCAGCAGGTTGTGCATGGAGCTCGGGTGAACCACACCCAAGACGAGGGGCCGGCCGCGGTTGCCGGCTACCCAGCGTCGCAGCTCTCGGAGGTTGTACACCCCTTCCTGTCGAAAGCGCGTGTGCAGGCTCACGGCGTTGCCGTTGCGGGTGAGGGTAACCGCAGAGACCACCGGCAGCGGTTCCGCCTCTCCGCCACCTAGGCTGATCCAGAGGGGCATACCGGCCGGCATTTGGGCGGCGTCGAGCCAGCCCCCGATAATGCCGTCACGCACGCCGCGCCAGCTCGTCTCGCGCACCAGGTTGACCTGCTCCAGACCGTGGCGCTCGAAGAAACCCTGCTCCTTGGCCACCGCCAGGGGGGCGCAGGCCGTGAGCGGGACAAAGCCTATCTCGAGATTGATCTTCTCCAGTCCGTGGCGCGCGATCACCGAGCGGTTGCGCGCGCGAAGCTCCTTGATGCGTTTCTGCTGGTTCAAGAAGTAGATGATCTCGCTGCGGTAGCTGTAATAGCCGGGGTGGTTCACCACCTCCATGCGTCTGCGCGGGCGCGGGATGTCGACCGTCATCAGGGTGCCGACGCGCGAGCCCGGGCCGTTGGTCAGCATCACCACACGGTCGGAGAGCAACACCGCCTCGTCCACATCGTGGGTGACCATCAGGGTGGTGACCCGGTGTTCCTCGCAAATGCGCATCAGCTGCTCCTGCAGGTTGCCTCGGGTCAGCGCGTCGAGCGCCCCGAAGGGCTCGTCGAGCAGCAAGAGCTTGGGCCGCAGGGCCAGGGCGCGGGCGATCGCCACGCGTTGCTTCATACCGCCCGAGAGCTCGGCCGGCTGCTTGTCGGCGGCATGCTGTAGGCCGACGAGGCGTATGTGCTCCTCGACGACGGCTTCGCGCTCCTCCCGGGTGAGCTGCAGAAGCACGGCGTTGACCGCAAGGGCGATGTTCTGCCGCACGCTGAGCCAGGGCAGCAGTGAATAGTGCTGGAACACCACCATGCGCTCGGGTCCGGGGGCCGAGACCCGGTCGCCCTCCACCGCGACCAGGCCCTCCGTTGGCAGTTGCAGACCCGCCACCAAATTCAGCAGTGTGGACTTGCCGCAGCCCGAGTGGCCGATGAGCGAGACGAATTCGCCCTCTTGGATGTCGAGGTTGATCGGGTCGAGGGCCTGGTAGTGCTTGCCGCCCGGAAGGGAAAAGCTTTTCTGCACCTGTTCGAGATTGACCAAGGTCTTCATGGCTAGGGCCTCCTGATTGGCTGGGATCGAACGGATCAGCTCTTCACGAGCCGTTTTTGGGCGAAGCCCATGAGGCGGTCCAGGAACAGGCCAACGGCGCCGATGTAGATCACCGCGACGATGATCTCGGTGACATAGTTCTGCTGATAAGCGTCCCAGATGAAGAAGCCGATCCCGGGTACGCCGGACATGACGATCTCCGCGGCAATGATGGCGAGCCAAGCGAGGCCGATGCCGATCCGCAAGCCGGTGAAGATGTACGGCAGGGTCGAGGGGAACAGAACGTGCCGGAAATACTGCACGCGCGAGACGTTGATGTAGTCGTTCGGGATCTGACGTACTCCCTCCGCCGTATTGATCAAGATCGGCCAGATGGCGGTGATGAAGATGACGAAAAGTGCCGCGGGCTCGTTGCGTTGCAGGGCGGCGAGGGCGATGGGCACCCAGGCGAGGGGCGCGACCATGCGCAGGAACTGGAACAACGGGTCGAGGGCTCGATTGAGGAGCGCGCTGCTCCCCACCAGGATGCCCAGCGCGACACCTACAATGGCGGCGGCCGTGTAGCCGATGGCCACCCGCTGCAGGCTCGCCATGGTCTGCCAAAATAGCCCCTGGTCGAGGTCGCTGGTGTAGTAGAAGGGGTGCAGGATCAGATAGCGGCTGCGCTCGTCCGTCCAGACATCCCAGGGACCCGGCAGACGCAGGATCCCGGTGCCCGCGAGCAGCTGCCAGACCACGAGAAACCCCAACACCCCGGCGATGCCCGGCAGCATGCTCGTGAGGGCTTTGCGCGGGTCGATCTTTATACGTCGTCGGCGCCGCCGTATCGGGGCGGGTACAGCAGCGGTGGTTGCGGACATGGCTTTGTCACCTCATTCGTTTCAGTAATTGAAATCGACCTACCCGCCTGCGGGCATGCCGTCATTCCGGCCGGGCCAGTGGGCGCCCGGCGCGGACACTTCCTGCTGCGGCGTCGCGACCGAGGTCGGGGCACCGAGTCTCGCCGGGCTAGGCGGCTCGGATCTTCAGAGAGTCGAGGTAGGCTTGGGGGTTCTGGGGATCGAAGGTGATCCCGTCGAAGAAGGTCTCGACTCCGCGCGAAGTGCTTGCCGGGATATCGGCGATCCCGAGAGACTCGGCGGCGCTGCGCCAGAGGTCTTCCCGGTTGACCTCGTCGATCAGTTTCTGCGCCGCGGCGAAATCCGGGATGGCGTCGCGGTGAAAGCGCCAGCGCAAGGTCTCCGTGAGGAACCACAGGTCATGGCTCTTGTAGGGATAGGAAACGCTGCCCAACGGGTCTTTCCAATAGAGTGGACCCGCGTTGAAACTGTTTACCGGGGGCTTCCCGTCGCCCATGGTGTACTCGCCCGCGTAAGGGGGCGTCAGGACACCGACGGGTACATTGAAGTAGGTCCGTGCGGAGCAGATCTTGACCAGCTCGACGCGGTTGTTGGGGTCGTCGCACCACTGCTGGGCCTCCATCACGCCCATCAGGAGGGCACGGGCTGAGCTCGGGTGCTGCTCTACCCAGTCGGCGCGCACGGCGAGATACTCCTCGGGGTGGAAAATCCAGATCTGCTCGGTGAGTGCCGCCATGAAACCGAACTCCTCGGCGACGATGCGATAAGGCCACGGGTCCCCTGTGCTGAAGGCGTCCATGGTGCCGTTGCGCATGCCCTGCACGGTCTCCGCCGGCGGCACCGCGAGCAGGTCGATGTCCTTGTCGGGGTCCACCCCGCCGGCGGCGAACCAGTAGCGGATCCAGAAGTCTTGGTTCGCGTTCGGGAAGGTGTGGGCAGCCTTGAAACGACGGCCGTTGGTCTCCGGAAAGCGCTTGATGTATTCGGCTGCCGACGACACATCGAGCCCGAGGCCTTTGCCCTCGTGCATCGCGGCGACCGCGATGCCGTTACCTTGGGTGTTGAGTTGGCACAGCAGGGCCATCGGCACCGGGCGCCCGTTGGTGATGATGCCGGCATGTATCAGGTGCGGCATGGGCATCTGCCACTGTCCGCCGTCAATCCCGCCACCCCCGGAGCCGATCACGACGTTGTCGCGGGCGGCGGCCCAGTTGGCCTGCTTGAGGACCTCGACGCCCGTCATTCCGTGCTTGGCGAAGAAGCCCTTCTCCTTTGCAATCACCAGTGGAGCGGACTCGACGATCGGGATGTAACCAAGGCGAGCGTTCGGCGTCTCCGGCCCCCCGGTCTCGGCTGCCCAAACGGTTCGCGCGAGACCTGCGGGGAGGAGTCCGCCGGCAGCCGCCACGCCCGCGATGCGGAAGAAATTGCGACGTGAAATCATCTGACTATCCTCTGGTTGGGTTCGGGAACCTTGAGCGATTGGTGGGCTTCGAGCCGTCGTTGGGAGGATTGTCGCGACGGCGTTAATAAAGAAAAATGAATAAAAATCACAGAAACGATAACCTCAAGGATATGGTCATGAATTGCGCCAGCCAGCGATGATGCATGTCACCCTGAGGCAGCTGCGGGCCTTCGAGGCAGTGGCGCGGTTGCGGAGCTTCACGCGCGCCGCGGAGGAGCTGCACGTCACCCAACCCTCGATCTCGAAACAGCTCAGACTGTTGAACGAAGCAGTCGGGCTGCCGCTGCTGGAAAATATCGGGAAAAAGGTCTTTCTGACCCAGGCCGGCCAGGAGCTCTACGCGACCTGTGCCGATTGGCTGGAGACCTGGGGGAGGTTTGAGCAGACGATCGCCGACCTCAAAGGCGTGAAGCAGGGGCGACTCAGCATCGCTACAGTGACCACCGGCAAGTACTTCATGCCGCGCGTGTTGGGACCGTTCTGTACCAAGTACCCGGGCATCGAGATCGCGATGGAGGTCGTCAATCGCGACCGCGTGCTTGAGCGGCTGTCCCGCAACCTGGATGATCTCTACGTGATGGGCGTCCCGCCCGAGGACTTGGCAATCGAGAGCGAGTCCCTCATGGAGAACCTGCTCGTCGTGATTGCCCCGGCGTCCCACCCACTCGGGAGTCGCCGTGACATTCCCTTTGCTCTACTGGCAGGCGAGCGCTTCCTCGCGCGCGAGCAGGGCTCCGGCACCCGAATCATGTTGGAGAATCTCTTTCGGGAGCGGGAGACCCCGCTCAAGATCCGGATGGAGCTCGGAAGCAATGAGGCGATCAAGCAAGCGGTGGCCGGCGGGCTGGGTCTGGCGCTGCTTTCACGGAGCACGCTCAGCCCCGACGGCGGTACGGAGCTGGTCGTTCTCGACGTGCAGGGCTTTCCGATCCAGCGGTTCTGGTACCTGGTTCGTCCCAAGGGCAAGCCGCTCTCGGTAGTCGCCCGCACCTTTCTGGAGTTCCTCCGCGCCCACATCGCCCTGTTGCGGCGGGATCACTGAGTAGCGATAGAACCCGCCGGATTCAGAACGACAGCCGCTCCCCGAATCCGCATCGAGCCCGGATATGAACCTCTATTGCGAAAGCCGCCGCGGTGTGGCCGTGGCACCGCACGCCAAGGCAACCGAGTCCGCCGCCACCGTGCTGGACGAAGGCGGCAACGCCATCGAGGCCTGCGTGGCGATGGCCGCCACGTTGGCCGCGGTCTATCCGCACATGACCGGGCTCGGCGGCGACAGCTTCTGGCTGCTGCACCGGCCCGGGGCGTCGGTCGACTCGATCTTGGGCTGCGGTCGCAGCGGCGGGGCTGTGAACCGGGAACACTATTCGGCGGCGGGTCACGCGAGCATCCCGTTTCGCGGCGGCGATGCGGCCATCACGGTGGCGGGCAGTGTCTCGGGCTGGGCGGCGGCGCTGGAGATCGGTAAGCGCGAATGGGGCGGACGGCTGCCCCTGTCGCGTCTGTTGGCGGATGCGATCGAC
>JBGSTR010000723.1:0-2519 GCA_041736365.1 Chromatiaceae bacterium
GGGGGCCGCACGCCGCCGGCGATCGCGGTGGCGATCGCCGCGGAGATCACCGCCGTGCGCAACGGACGGATGTTGTTCGAGGAGGTTGCGGGTCGCGACGCCGGGGCCGACATCAAGGTGGCTTAACGCGGTCGCCCTCCGCTAGGCCGCGACCGCCTGTGCTTGCCGCTTCATCTTGCCGACGATGGCGTAGACACCGACGTGCCGGTTCGGACTCAGGTGCTCTTCAAGGTGCAGTCCCTCGAACAGCTCGTCGACGTCCAGAGATTCGACTTCCTCCGGCGTCTTCCCGCTGCTGATTTGCACCAGCAGGGCGACCACGCCCTTGATGATCGCGGTGTCGCAGTCGCCGCTGAAGACCAGCCGCCGCGGATCGTCCGGGTCGGGCCTCGCGACGATGTGGACCAGGCTCATGCATTCGATGACCCGATTTGCCTCGGTCTTGTCGCTGGGGTCCATCGGAGGCATTCGCTCCCCGATATCGACCAGGTACTGGTAACGCTGGTCCCAGTCTCCCAGCAGGTCGAAATTCTCGATGATTGCCTCGATTTCGTCGCTCGCCATCGCCGCTGCGCCGCCCGTTAGACGCTGAAGGATTCGCCGCAGCCGCACATCTGCTTGATGTTCGGATTGCGGAACTCGAAGCCCTCGTTGAGCAGGCTGGACTTCACGAAGTCCACCTCCATGCCGTCGACTTGAGCGAGCTTGGCGCTGTCGACCACGATCTTCACGCCGTGGCTCTCGAACACCTGATCGTCGCGCTCGACCTCGTCCGCGTAGTCCACCTCATAGGCGAACCCGGTGCATCCGCTCTTCTTCGTACCGATGCGCAGGCCCACGCCGTGACCGCGCCGTTCGAGCATGCGGGCGACATGTTGCGCCGCCGCGGGTGTGAGAGTGACTGCCATAAAGCACCTCGGGAGATAAAACCGTTCAATGCGCTGAGAAATAGCCTTATCGCGCGCTCATTTCAAGCCCGCGTCGCGGAGGGGAGCACGCGCCGGACCCGATGTGCCGGCTTTCGAGACGCAGAGTATGCGTTGTCGAAGGAAATGCTGATTGAAGTGTTTCCCGTTCGGGCCAGGGATGGCCCGGCATTTTCAAGCGCAGTAATGGCTTGAAAATGGAGCGGTCCGGGAGTCGCGCCTCTCGGTCCGCGAGCTGATTAAATGCCAGGACGGCATTTAATCAGCGTTTACCGTCCGGGCCAGGGATGGTCCGGCATTTTCAAGCGCAGTAAGGGCTTGAAAATGGAGCGGTCCGGGAGTCGCGCCTCTCGGTCCGCGAGCTGATTAAATGCCAGGACGGCATTTAATCAGCGTTTACCTAAGTGGCGAAGCCTCGTCCTAGTGACGATGCTCCGCGGTCTCGACGCTCGACACCGACGCCATGTCCAACAGGCCGCGCATCAGGGCCGCTCGCTCGCTGGTGCCGATAGTCTCGATCAGCGCCTGCTTGTCCTCCGGACTTAGCGGCAGGTGGGCGCACAGCAGGTTCACCAGATCGCCGTCGCCCATCTTCTTGACGTCGTCCCAGGGCACCTCGACGCTGCGCAGGGTGCAGTAGGCGCGGAGCGACGACTGGAATCCGTCCCGGTCGGCGATGCGCTCCTCGTCGCCGTGACAGTCCGCCGCGAATCGCTCCCAGCTCGCGGAGACCCGCCGGTAGCCGCGTTGTCCCTCGATCTCCTTGGTCACCTGGAAGCGACACACGCCGGTTAGCACCATCACGATGCGTCCGTCGCTGGTCTCGCTGTAGGAGGTGATACGTCCCGCGCATCCGACGCGGTGGATCTCGGGCACCTCTTCCAGAATGGTCTCGCTGGTGGGCTGGACCATGCCGATCAGATGGTCGGCGGCGAGCGCGTCGAAGACCATGTTCAGATAGCGCGGCTCGAAGATGTTCAACGGGAGCTGGACGCCGGGCATCACGACCGCTCCGGGGAGGGGGAAGATCGGAATCTCGGCGGGCAGGTCACTGAACTTGGGAAAAAAGGGGTTGCGGGTCATCGATTGCTCCTGTGGCCCGGCGACGCCGAACGGGCCTGGCGGATCGCGTTCGCGCCCGCCCCGGGTCGTGTCATGAGTCCCTAGATGGGGAGTAAACGCCCGATCCCCAGTGCCCCGCCAAGGTGACCATTACAGCGGCATGGACAAGGGCCTCGACGCGGTAAAGTGCAGCTCGCAAGTCCCGCGCCCAGACTCGATCGACTTGCCGGCACCGCGGCTGCTCGCGGTTGATCTTTTACGATCGCCCGTTTAGTTTGCTCCGGCTGGGCAGCGTTGCCCCCGAGCCTTGGAAATCAGCCCGCAATGAGCAGTTCTCCCGCCGAGCGGCCGTCCCTGTCGGTCGTAATACCCATGTACAACGAGGTCGACAACGTCGAGCCGATGGTGGCGCGCGTGCATCGCGGACTTGCCGACTACACGGGTGTCTGGGAGCTGATCTGCGTCGACGACGGCAGCCGCGACGGCACCGGCGAGCGGCTGCAAGCGGTGGCCGAGCGCTATGGCACGCAC
>JBGSTR010000729.1:0-5902 GCA_041736365.1 Chromatiaceae bacterium
TCGAGCGCGACGGCCGGCTCGCCGCCGCCAAGGCCGAGAGCGAAAAGCTGCTGGTGTCGCAACCGAGCCTCGCCGAGCTCATCGTGCTCGACGCGCGCTTGGACCAGAAACAGGGCAACTCCGAGCGGGCGCTGAAGAACCTCAAGGAGGCGCTCAGCCTTTCGTCCTCGAGCTGGGGCCTGCGCGTCGCCTACGCGCAGACGCTTTTGGCCGCGGGCCAGCCGGCGAAGGCGATGGACGAGCTGAAAACCGTCGCGCGGATGCGCCCCGGAAACGCCATGATCTACGAGCTTCTGGAGCAGGCGGCGATCAAGGCTGGCGACAAGGCGGCCACCCATCGCTACCGCGCCGAAAAGCTCTACGCCGACGGCGATGTGGAGCCGGCGATCCGGCAGCTTGAGATCGCCCTGCGGCAACGCGACATCGACTACTACGAGGGGGCGGAGATTCAGGTGCTGCTCGAGGCCTACAAGGAAGAGGAGAAGGAGCAGAAGAAACGCGGTCGCGATTCGCTGGGTGCCGCCGGTCAAGTGCGGCAGCCGGACCTGGCCGTTGTTTCAAGTCGCCGATGAGTGCGGTAAGCTTCGCCATCGGTTAGTCGCCGAACCCGATCCATACCGCGGCGCAGTGCGCCGAAACGGATCGGAGCCCCAAGCAGGGCGGTGGCTGATCGAGCACAAAAAAAGAACTACCAGAGGATTCGTGAGTGCATCGTTGTCAATGCCGCCGGGGCGCGGCGCCCGCGTCGGGCGGCGGCCACGATGCTCATCATTCGGCACTTCCATGCCGCCCTTCGGTTGCTCGCCCTAGGGAAACGTTGATTTATTGCGTTTCCCGTTCGGGCCAGGTACGGCCCGTCATTTTCGAACGCCTCAAGCGATTGAAAATGGAGCGCTCCGAGAGTCCTGCCTTTCGGACCGCGAGCGGATCGAATGCCAGGAAGGCATTCGATCGGCGTCGCCCTAGGACGACGACAGGGTTGCTCGTCGAACCAAACCCCATCCCATCCACTGTTGCTCGACAGGAGAAAAGTTCATGATCGACGCAAAACGCAGAATCCTGCTCAAGGGCTCGCTCGCCGCCGGCTCAGTCGGTGTCGCGGTCGGTGCCGGGCTGCTGTCCCCGCGCCTCGTGCTCGCGGATTGGAACGAGGCCGCTTTCGCCGCCAAAGACGTGCCGGCAGCCCTCACCAGCCTGATGGGCGCGGATGCCGCGGAGACCAGCGAGGAAATTTCGATCAAGGCCCCGGACATTGCCGAGAATGGCGCCGTGGTGCCGGTCACGGTCGAGACCGCGATGGAAGGCATCACCTCCATCGCCATTATCGCCGCCGGTAACCAGACCCCCCTGATCGCCTCGTTCGATCTGGGTGAGGGCGCGCTACCCTTTGTGTCCACGCGCATCAAGATGGCCAAGACCGCCGATGTTGTGGCCGTGGTCAAGGTCGGGGACAAGCTCTACAGCAATGCCAAGAGCGTCAAGGTCACCATCGGCGGCTGCGGCGGCTGATCGCGTTCCCGTATTCACCGCCCCAGATACTCATCGAGAGGTAATCGAACATGTCCGATATTAAGATTCGCGCCAAGCTTAGCGGCGACGAGACGACCGTAAAGGCCCTCATGAACCACCCCATGGAAACTGGCCTGCGCAAGGACAGCAAGACCGGCGAGCTGGTCCCTGCCCATTTCATTCAAGAAGTCGTTTGCAAGTGGAAGGACGCGGTCGTCATGTCCGCGCTGTGGAGTGGCGGCGTCTCCAAGAACCCCTACCTGTCGTTCAAATTCAAGGGCGGTGCAGCCGGCGACCCGGTTTCCCTGACCTGGACCGACAATAAGGGCGAAACCCAGAGCGAAACCGCTGAGATCAGCTAATCGGCGGGGCCTTGCCCCGGCATGATGCTTCGGCCCCGCTCGACGGGGCCGAGTCGTTTCCGGGAGACCGAAACCAGCCGCCAGCGAGCAGACCTGCGACCTAGTACGACGTACCGCCGCGAGACGTCCGCAGCGTTCGCGAGCCGCCGTCCGAGTTGGTCGCGCTCGTCTCCGATGGGGTGCGTAGGCGCGCCACCAGCTCAAACACGCTTTCGTCGTCCAGCTCACCCTTGTAGACCTCGGCACTACCGGGCGGCCGGCGGCGAAACCGCTTGTAGGGCCACACGTACTGCGCGGGGCAGGTCATCACGCACTGCTCGATTCCGCGGTTGAGCGCGGTCGCGGCCGCCACGTCGTCGTCGCTATCGATACCCTCGGGGGCCGGGATGCAGTGGATGCGGAATCCTTCCCCCCGAGGTAGCCGTTCGGCGAAAAGAAACACCACCCCGACCCCGGTCCTGCGGGCAAGCCGGTTCACCAGCAACATGGTGAAGGCCGGGATACCGAACAAGGGCGCGAATACCGCTCCCTTGTCGGCCTTCGGCTCCTGGTCGGGCAGGATTCCGACAAAATCTCCGCGCCCCAGTGCCTGGACCAGTACGCGTATCCCCTTGGCCGTGATCGGGGCGAGCTCCGCGCCGCCCCGGCCGCGCGCGGTCTTGATCATGTCGTCCAGGTACTTCTGCGGCTTATAGAAGATCGCGGTCGGTCCATGGGTCGAAAGGTACATCCCCGCCAACTCCCAGGCCCCGATGTGGGGGGAAAGCACGATAAGCCCGCGCCCGTGCTCGCGCCTCAGATGCTCGATGCCGCGCACCTCGCGAACCTGCGCGAGCACCTCGGCGGAGGGACGCAGCCAAAGATAGGCGATCTCGAGATAGGTCTTGCCGAATTCGTTGAGGTTGGCGTCGCGCAGGGCCAGTTGCTCTTCTCGGGTAAGCTGCGGAAGACATAGCCCGATATTGATCAAGGCGTTGCGCCGTTGCCGATTCGGCCAGTGTTTGAATATCCAGCCGACTCCAGTGCCAAGTCGGTGGATCGAGGTGATCGGTAGCCGAGACACCAGATGCATCAGGGCGCGAGCGATCCGGTCCTTTAGCGTCACGCCCAATGTCTGTTTACTGCTTGCCACTGATTCTCCGCATTCCGCTTGGTGCTTTCTTCGCGTCGGTCGTGTTCTACTTAGGGAAACGCTGAGTTATAGCGTTTCCCGTCCGGGCCAAGGATGGCCCGGCATCTTCAAGCGATTCAAGCGCTTGAAGATGGAGCGGTCCGGGAGTCGCGCCTCTCGGACCGCGAGCGGATCAAATGTCGGGATGGCAGTTGATCCGCGTCTTCTTGGCGAAACGCTGAGATATAGCGTTTCCCGTCCGGGCCAAGGATGGCCCGGCATCTTCAAGCGATTCAAGCGCTTGAAGATGGAGCTGTCCGGGAGTCGCGCCTCTCGGACCGCGAGCGGATCAAATGCCGGGAAGGCAGTTGATCCGCGTCTTCTTGGCGAAACGCTGAGTTATGGCGTTTCCCGTCCGGGCCACGGATGGCCCGGCATCTTCAAGCGAGTTAAGCGCTTGAAGATGGAGCGGTCCGGGAGTCGCGCCTCTCGGACCGCGAGCGGATCAAATGTCGGGATGGCAGTTGATCCGCGTATCCTTAGATCCCAAGAATAACGACGACCAAGCGAGGAATACACCCGTGAGCGCCGACCACCCCAATAGCCTGACGCCCGAAGAGGCGATGAAGATGTTGGACGAGCATCCGCAGGCCGTGCTCGTGGATATCCGTTCGAGCATGGAGTACCTATTCGTGGGCCATCCAAAAGGGGCGGTACACGTGCCCTGGATCGATGAGCCGGACTGGGTCGTGAACCCCCATTTCGCCACCGAGATCCGCAAAGTGCTGCTGGGCGGCGCGGTATGCGACGCCGACAGCCCCTGCGCGCCGGTCATCCTCATTTGTCGCAGCGGTAAGCGCTCACTGGAGGCCGGCAAAGTTCTGGTGAAGGAAGGCCTGAGAGCCGTCTATCACATCGACGAGGGCTTCGAGGGCGACCTCGACGAGGCTCACCACCGCAGCACCCGCGGCGGTTGGCGCTTTCGCGGTCTTCCCTGGGAGCAATGCTGAGGCGCTCGGGGCGGGCTGCTAGCCCCGCCCCTGGCGGCGATCCTGCGGGTCAACCTCCAGATTCTCCGCGGTGCGGCGACACTCGTCGATGAGCTGGAGCTTGTGAACCAGCTCTCTCGCAACCGCGAGGTTCTCCGTAGAAGGTTCCGCGAAGAGTCCCTCCAGCTCCTTGTCCAGGGCGACGCTCCGCTCGGCGAGGTGGGTGAGAACCTGTGCAACCGCCGTATTCGGATCGGGGCTGCTTTGGGCCTCCGCAAGGGTCTCGCGCAGCTCCATCTGCTCCATCAAGAAACCGCCGTCGCGCGTGTTCTCGCGGTCGTCCCCCCGGTGTCCGGTGTGCAGGCCAAGTAGATACCGTGCCCGCTCCAACGGATCCTTGAGCGTCCGATATGCGTCGTTGAAGCGGACCGACGCGCGTGTCGAGCCCCGTCGTTCCTGATCGACGGTTGCGGCGAATCGGTCGGGCCGGGTAATGGCCTGGAGGGCACGGTAACGTTCCGCCAGATGCTTCGCGTCGACCGCGTAGCGGGTCGGCAGACCGAAGAGCTCGAAGTAATTCTTGGATGTGTCCAACACGGCGAGATCGCGAGGCAGGCTGTGACTCAGAGATTGCAGCGATCGCCGCGGCCGAAGGCGATTCCGGATCGATCGAAGCGGATGCTTGCGCGCACCGCTGCCGCAAACCGCGCCCGAACCACTGCCGCGGTGGAGATCGACGAGATTAGCATGAGCATTGTCTCCGCGAAGACAGCCGGCCCGGCGTATCGGATTGGGTGCCGCGGCGCGGCGACCCCGCCAAGACTGGCATCCTAGAGCGGTTTGAGCACCAAAGACAAGGCCCCGCGGCTGGCGGGTGAATTGGCCGGCGCCCTATTTCGGCCGCGAACGGGTCGGTGATCGCCCCGCGGGGCGGATTCTTGCGGCGGTTCCGTGAAGCGCGACGATCGATTCGGCGCCGCGCGTGAGGCGGTCAAATCCGCGCGCTGGCGGGGCGGGGGACGATAAAGGCCGGCGATCAGGCGCGGGCGGCGGTGCGCCGCACCTCGAGCTTGACGTCGACCGCGGTGCAGGAAGAATCCGCAGCGATGTCGCCGCGTCGATCGACCAATTGTTGCAGGCTGATCCCGTTCAGATAGCTGTAGATCCGATCGCTCAAGTCGTGCCACAGGTCATGGGTGAGACAAGGACCGTCATTCTGGCAATTGTGCGCGCCGCCGCAACGGGTGGCGTCGACATGCTCGTCCACGGCGGCAATGACCTCCGCGACATGGATGTCGGAGGCGTCTCTGGCCAGGTTGTAACCACCCCCGGGGCCGCGAACACTGCTCACCAGCACATTCTTGCGCAGCTTGGCAAAGAGTTGCTCGAGGTAGGACAGGGAGATTCCTTGGCGTTGCGCAATATCCGCCAGCGCGATCGGCCCGTGACCCTGATGTATTGCAAGATCCAGCATCGCCGTCACGGCGTAGCGCCCCTTGGTTGTCAGTCTCACGCGACTACCTCCACCACTGTTTTGACCAGCCGATGTTACTTTACCCGACCAGTTCGATCAATTATTGGCGGCCTGCGGAAAGGCGCCGTTCGGTCTACTCAAGCCGATTCGCGGCCCGGTCCCCCGGGCGGCGGCTCGTCGTTGCCGTCACCGGGCAGGGCGGAGTCGATCTCGACCGCATCCAGATCGGCGTCGTGGTCGAAGTGATACATGATCCCGCGGGACTCTAGCGCGCGCGACATGTCCTCCATGCGTTGATCCATATGGTGGATGTGGTCGAGCATACGATTGATGGCATTTGCGACCGGGTCCGGTGCGTCGCGCGTTGCGCCGTAGGCATCGAAGCCCATGCGCTTTGCGGTGTCCGCGCGGCGCTGCTGGTCCGCGTCCGGACTGCGCTCCACCACCCGGCCCGGGA
>JBGSTR010000771.1:0-5699 GCA_041736365.1 Chromatiaceae bacterium
CGTGGAGGTCTTCACCACCGCGGCGCCTACCCAGGGGGCGGCGACCCTGATGATCCTCGGCCTGTTCGCCCGCCGGCCGGTCGGCATCGCAATTCGCGAGGATGTCGACACCGTCCACTGGCTGGTCGAGGCCACCAAACAGGCATTCGCGGTGCGCAACCGCGAGATTCGCGACCCGGGACTGATGTCCTTTCCGACCCAAGACTTGCTGGACGACGCCCGTCTCGACGCCCTGGCGATGGCCATCGACGGTGATCGGGCCGCACCTTGGGGCGCGGCCACCGGCCCGGCCGATACGACCTGGTTCGGCGCCATCGATGCGGAGGGGCGTGCCGCGAGCTGCATCCAGAGCATCTACCACGAGTTCGGCAGCGGCCTGGTGTTGCCCCAAACCGGGTTGTGCTGGCAGAACCGGGGCGCGGGCTTTTCATTGCAAGCGGGCCATCCGCTGGAGCTCGCCCCCGGAGTCCTGCCGTTTCACACCCTTTGCCCCTCGATGGCCCTGTTCGACGATGGTAGGCGCATGGTGTTTGGCACCATGGGGGGCGACGGCCAGCCCCAGACCCAGGCGGCGGTGTTCACCCGCTACGCGGACTATGGTCAGCCGCTGGCGCAGGCGGTTTCGGCGCCGCGTTGGGTGCTGGGCCGCACCTGGGGCGACCATTCGGACAACCTCAAGCTCGAATCGCGCTTCGACCCGGGACTGATCGCGGAGCTGCGCCGTCGCGGACATGACATCGCGCTGCTGGATACGTTCGACGAGACGGTCGGGCACGCCGGCATCGTCGTGCGGCATCCGGATGGCCGCATCGAGGGGGCGGCCGATCCCCGCGGCGACGGCGCCGCACTCGATGGCGGGTCGGTAAGCGCGGCTTGATCGAGCGTCACGACCCGTTCGCCGTCTTCCTGTCTTAGATCGGGACCGCAATCGCCTCCGCACCTAGCCGGCAGAGGCCAACCCGGACGTGAAGGCTTACGCGCCCTCGGAGTGGGTGCGCAGGATCATCTTGTGGCGGTGCGCCGGATCGGAGTCCAGGAACTCGCGCATGGCGAGCGCGGCGATGCGGATGCGCTCCTCCTGATGCGGGTAAGCCTCGACCTGCTGCCGAACCCATTCCTCCAGCGCCGCGTCAAAGGTCTCGCCGGTGAACACGTATACGCGGTCTTTGGGATCGAACATCGCTCTACCGTTCCGTTGCCAACCGCCGGTCGAGGGAAACGCCGGTTGATCGCGTTTCCCGCCCGGGCCAGGGATGGCCCGGTATTGTCTTGTCGCCTTTCGCGACAAGAAAACGGAGCGGATCGAATACCGGGAAGGCATCCGAGCCGCTTCTCCCTAGTCTAACCGAGTCGCGCCCGTGGCAAGCGCGGTCGCGGGCTGGCACAGTAGCACCCCATGCAAGCGCCCTCGGCCAACTTGGATGCATCAACCCTAAGCGCACTGCACGCACGCGTCGCCCGATTCGACGTCGACGGACCGGTCGGCGAGGTGCAGCCGATGGGCAGGGGGTTGATCAACGAGACCTTCCGCGTCGCGGCCGGCTCGACAGGCTATGTGTTGCAGCGCCTCAACGGCGATGTGTTCCCGCACCCCGAGCGGATCATGGCCAACCTTCGGGCACTGTGCGATCACGCCGCCCGCAATCCCGACAGCGGGGTACGCATCCCGCTCCTGATGCGAACCCGGGATGGCGAAGACTTTCTCCGCGACCTCGATTCGGAAGCCGGCGGGGCCGAGAGCATTTGGCGTCTGACCGAGCTGATCCCGGATGCACTGGACCTGCCGCGGGTCGAGACACCGCGTCAGGCGCGGGAGACCGGCGGCGTGCTCGGGCGCTTCCATCGGCTGGTCGCGACCCTACCGCCGGAACGGCTCGCCGTGACCCTCCCCGGGTTCCACCACACGCCAAGCTATTTGGGGGGCCTCGAAGCGGCGCTGCAAGCTGCCGGTCCGGGGTCGCAGACCGACGAGGCTCGCGATTGCATCGCCGTCGCGACGAGACACGCGGCACTCGCGCGGGTGCTGGAGGCTGCGCGCGAGCAAGGGCGTATCGCGCTGCGGGTGACCCACGGCGATCCCAAGATCGACAATATACTGTTCGCACGCGCCGACGGCCGGGCACTGGCCTTGATCGATCTGGACACGGTTCAACCGGGTCTGATTCAGCACGACATCGGCGATTGTCTGCGCTCCGGCTGCAACCGGGGTGGCGAGAGCCAGAATGGGGACGATAGCGTGCGCTTCGACCTCGAGATCTGCCGCGGCATCCTCGCCGGCTATGCGGACGCAACCCGCGGGCTTCTGGACGACGAGGACATCGCCCTGCTCTACGACGCGGTGCGTCTGTTGCCGTTCGAGCTCGGCGTGCGCTTTCTAACGGATCACCTGGAAGGCGACCGTTATTTCCGGGTGCGCGCGCACGGGGAGAACCTGCGCAAGGCCCGGGTCCAATTCGCACTCGTTGCGGATATCGAGCGCAACGAAGGCGCGATTCGCGCGATCATCGCCGACTGCTTCGGCCGGGGCTCAGGGACAGTCTGAGGCGAAACCGAGCACCTAGGCGCGTCCGTGGGGCTGTGAAAAATCGAGCAGCGGGCCCAGCGGCACGATGCCGCTCGGATTCAGGGTCGGGTGGCTGGTGTAGTAGTGCTGCTTGATGTGGTTGAGGCTCACCGTCTCGGCAATCCCGGGGATCTGGTAGAGCTCGCGGGTGTAAGCCCACAGATTCGGATAGTCCACCAGCCGCCGGATATTGCACTTGAAGTGGGTGTAATAGACGGCGTCGAAGCGCACCAGGGTGGTAAACAGCCGCCAGTCGGCCTCGGTGATCCGGTCGCCGACCAGGTAGCGACTTTGCCCCAGTCGCCGCTCAAGGTCGTCCAGGGTGGCGAACAGGGCCTTCACCGCCCGCTCATAGGCTGGCTGGGTAGTCGCGAAGCCGGATCGATAGACGCCGTTGTTGACGCTGTCGTAGATCGGGCCGTTGACGGCATCGATGGACTCGCGCAACGCCTCCGGGTAGAGATCCATCCGCACGGCGCCTTGGGCGTCGAAGGCGGAGTTGAGCATGCGGATGATCTCGGAGGATTCGTTGTTGACGATGGTCCGCCGGACCTTGTCCCAGAGCACCGGCACGGTGACGATGCCGCTGAAGCTCGGATCGGCCAGGCGGTAGACCTCGTACAGGGCGCGGCTGCCGTTGAGCGTGTCCGCCGTGCTGCCGGGATAGGTGCCGAACACCCAACCCTCTTCGCCCATATAGGGCTCCACCACGTCGACCGAGATCATCGACTCCAAACCCTTGAGCTTGCGCACGATCAGGGTGCGATGGGCCCACGGGCAGGCGAGCGAGACATAGAGGTGGTAGCGCCCGGCCTCGGCGGGGAATCCGCTACTCCCATCCGCAGTAATCCAGTCGCGAAAAGTGCTCTCCGAGCGGTCGAATTCGCCCTCTCGGGTGTTCGGCTCGAAACCGTCGCCGCGCCATTCGCCGTCGCTGAGCTGGTACATGATTGCGTATCCTCTGCCGGTATTACCCGACGATTTGGGGCGCGCTCGACGGCGGCCGTGGTTGCGGGTAGTCGATCGTGCAGCCTCCGTTGGTGCCCGCCCGGGCCGGGCCGCCGCGATTCGGCTAAGCGGGCAAATCGAACAGCAGCACCTCGGCCTCCCGGCCGTCGCCAAGTCGGATCTCGGGCTCGCCGGCGATCCGGATGCCGTCGCCGGCCTCCAGCCGCTCGCCGTTCACCGTCAGGGCACCGCGGGCCACCTGCGCGTAGTAGACGCGCTCGGGTGCGGCGGGATGGGTCACCGACTCGCCGCCGTCGACGAGCGCTGCATACACTCGGGCGTCCTGATGGAGCCTGACCGATCCGACCTCCCCGTCCGGCGAGGCGACGAGGCGCAGTCGGCCGCGCTTCTCGGCCGCCGCGAAGTGGGTCTGCTCGTAGCCCGGCTCCACGCCGTCGCGGTCCGGCAGGATCCAGATCTGCAACAGGTGAACCGGCTCCTGGTCGGAGTCGTTGAATTCGCTGTGGGTGACACCGGTGCCGGCACTCATTCGCTGCACGTCGCCGGGCAGAATCACTGAGCTGTTGCCCATGCTGTCGCGGTGCTTGAGGGCGCCTTCCAGGACATAGGTGACGATTTCCATGTCCTGATGGTCATGGGGTGCGAAGCCGCGACCCGGGGCGACGCGGTCTTCGTTGATGACTCGCAGCACCGACACGCCCATGTGCGCGGGATCGTAGTAGCTGCTGAACGAGAAGGTGTGATAGGTGTCGAGCCAACCGTGGTTGGCGTGGCCGCGCTCGTGGCTTTTGCGGGTCGCAATCATCGCCATCTCCAGTTTCATCGGGTTCCGTAAATACTGGCTCGAAGATGCGCCCGGGGCGGTTTGATTCAAGGATTCCCGGTTTGCCCCTTGCCGCGCGGCAGGTTTCTTCGGCACATCGACGGGTGACAATCACCGGGGCGGGGCCCTGACGTCACCGACCGTAACCACTGGACTGATCGGATTGCCGCCATGCTTATTTATCTACACGGACTCAACAGCTCGTCGCGATCGGCCAAGGCCACCGCGCTGCGCGAGCGACTGGGTAGCCACCGGGTCTTGGCCCCCGACTACCCGGCACATCGCCCGAACGAGGCAGTCGCGCAGCTCACGCGTTTCTTCAGTGGCATCGGGAACCCGACGCCGGCGGTGATCGGCAGCTCCATGGGCGGCTTCTACGGCCAATACCTGGCACGTCGCTTCCCCCTCTCGCACCTGTTCCTAATCAATCCCGCACTCACGCCCTGGGACCTCTTTCGGGATCACGTCGGCGAGACCTACTGCACCTCGGCCGGCGAGGCCTACGAGGTCACCGGGCCGCTGATCGAGAGCACCCGGCCCTTCGGGATCGACGACCCGTGCGACGGCGTGCCCACCACGCTGTTCCTGGACCGCGGCGACGAGGTCATCGACTACCGGATCGCCGAGGAGCTGTATCGGCGCTGCGGTCGCCTGATGATCTGGGACGGCGGCGACCACGCCTTCCAGCACCTCGACGAGGCGATCGAGGTCATTCGCGAACATTTGGATCAAGGCGACAGGCAGGGCTGACCACCCGGCGGCGGTGGATGCGAGAGAATCGCCCGATCAGCCGAACAGCTTATCGAGGATGTGAAAGCCCGCCACGTAGGTTCCCACGGCGGAGCCGAGCGTGCTCAGCAGAAACACCAGAAAGACGCGCGAAACGCGGTTGCGCCACCAGCCACGCCAATGGGCAACGTCCTCGCGCAGGCGGCTGAAGTCGCCGACGCTCGGCTTGCGCAGACCCAGCTCCACCGCCCCGGTCACCATGCCCGCTCCGACCGTTGGGTTGAGCGAAGTCAGCGGCGCGGCCAAGAATGCGGCGGCGACGGTGAGGGGGTGGCCGCGAGCAATGGCGGTCCCCAGGGCGGAGAGGCCGCCGTTGATCAGGATCCAGGCGATGACGAGGTCCCAACCCAACTGCGGGCTGCGCGCGAATCCGTAGGCAAAGCCGGAGAGGATCAGCGCGACCACGATCCACGGCAGCACCTTCGGCCAACGGCTTGGACGCGGTAGGCGTTCCAGCTCGGCAAGCTCGGCGGCCGGATCGCGTGCATCATCGCCCAGATAGCCCGCGACGCCGTTGAGATGACCGACGCCGATCGCGGCCAGCACCCGGGTAGC
>JBGSTR010000030.1:0-2682 GCA_041736365.1 Chromatiaceae bacterium
AGCGCCGGCGACGTGGCAAGCCGCCTCGCGACCGAGGTGATCTGCGAGCAGCTCCGGGACGCGCCACCGCCGCGGGATGATGTCGTCGCGCAACGGCAGATCGAGCTGGCCGTCGGGCAGGCGAATCAAGTGATCTGGAAGCTCTCGCAAGGAGACGCCACCTGTGCCGGCATGGGCACCACGGTGGCGGTCGGGCGCGTCGTCGCGGACTCTCTGGCGTTTGCCAATGTCGGCGATTCCCGCATCTACCGTCTGCGCGAGGGCGCCTTGGAGCAGCTCTCCCGCGACCACTCGTTCATCCAAGACGTCGTGGACCAGGGTTTCTTCCCGACGCGAGAGGACGCGCGGCAATACGGTATCGGGGAGAATATCCTGACCCGCGCGCTGGGCTCGTCGGCGGCGGTGGCTCCCGAATCCGGCGCGGTGACGCTGCAGTGGGGCGACCTCTATCTGTTCTGCACCGACGGCCTGACCGGCATGGTCCCCGACGACTGGCTGCGCGAGCTGCTGAGCGCCGCGCTCGACAGCTCACTGGAATCCGCCGCGGATGCACTGATCAACCTCGCAAACGACCGCGGGGGAACGGACAACGTCACGCTCGCGCTGATACGAGTCGTGGATCGGCGCAAGCGTTAGTTGGCGCTATAAATTGCCGTTGATTGCCCCCTGACCTCCGACCGCGCTATCTAGCGAGAACCTCGGACCACGGCAAGTCGCGGATTCCCGCCCGCCACGCGCAGGCCGCCTCCGGCATTTCCGTCGCCGATCTCAGAAGAGAAAAAACGGTAGTTGGCCCGCCCTTGTCGTTTCGCGCGATAGAGTGCCTCGTCCGCGCGACCGACGAGGACTTCGAACTCTGTTCCGTCGTTGGGGTACAGGCTGATGCCGATGCTGCATCCGATCTTGATCACGTGACCGTTCACGACCGCGGGCTCGCGGAGCGTTCGAATGATGCGGCGCGCAACCGTGGCAACCTCGTTGCGGTGCGTCGCGGTGCTGAGCATGAGCAGAAACTCGTCACCGCCCTGTCGGCAGACCGAATCGCCGTCTCGGAGGCAGTCACGGAGGCGAGCGGCAACCGTTTCCAGCAGCTCGTCGCCGGTGGGATGTCCCATTGAATCGTTGACCTCCTTGAAGCGATCGAGGTCGATGAACAAGAGTGCGACGCGTACCCGGCGGCGCGCCGCCTGGGCCACTGCCTGATCGAAACGGTCCTCTTGCAGACGCCGGTTGGGCAGACCGGTCAGTGCGTCATGGGTCGCCAGGAACGCGATCTGGCTCTCCGCTTGCCTGCGTTCTTCGATTTGATGCTCGAGCACCTCATTGGTGTCGGCGAGTTGGTGATTGGAGGCGCGTAGCGATTCGACCAAACCTTCGTTGTGCAGCCGCAGCTCGATGTTGCGACGCATGATCACGCTCACGTGCCGAGCGGTGGTGAAGACGGTAATCCCGAAACAGGCGGCGAACAGGGCCATGATCAGATGCTCCCGATCGCCGTGCAGGGCCTCGATGGTGATGAGAGATGCCATGATCGGGACCGAATGGGCGAGGAACACCCGGCGCAAGGGCCCCAGCGTGCCGACCGCGCCGGCCACCATCCCGCCGAGGATGATGACCGACATGCCTTCCTCTAGCGCCGGTGCAAGGAAGAACACGATGGCACCGAAGCACGCCCAACCGAGTCCGTTGACCGCCATAATGGCGAACAAGCGACTTTCCCAGACTTCGGTGCTGGCCGTGCCCGCCTGCTTCTGACGCTCGCGCGTCCGATAGAGCGTCCAGCGTACGAGGGCAATCGAGACGATTCCCCCCAACCAGATGTCCAGGGCTGCGCCGGGCGTATTCTGCGCGAGGACCAACCAGGAAAGGACGGCCCCCAAGATGTTCCCGAAGACTGCCGGGTAGGTGCTGCCGTAGATCAGATTGACTTGCTCGGCGCGTACTTGCGCCTCGATCGCCCCACTGGGTGCGGTCGATTTCACCCGAGCGCGCACATAGCCGTTCAACACGTTCAGCGGCAATGACATGGTGACCTTCCGTGGCTTCTTTATTGTCCCGATACGAGTGCGCCGGGTGAACGCTCGCGCTTGCGCGCTCGGCATTCCAATGCCGATGAGTTGATCCTAGAAAAACCCCGAGATGGATACTGCGAAGTGGTCGGTAATTCTACCGATCATGGCGCACCTAGGGAGACGCTGATTAAATGCCGTCCTGGCATTTAGTCAGCTCGCGATCCGAGAGGCGCGACTCCCGGATCGCTCCATTTTCAAGCACTTAAGGTGCTCGAAAATGCCGGGCCATCCCTGGCCCGGTAGGGAAACGCTGTTACTCGGCGTTTCCGTTAAGGATCTGATCAAAACGTAGGATGGGCAAAGCGCAGCGTGCCCATCGTGCGGGGCAAGCGATGGGCACGGCCTATCGGCCTTTGCCCATCCTACGGTTCTAGGTTCTGAAGCCCAGACCCCGCAGAACCGTTGGATGGGTAGAGCGAAGCGAAACCCATCAGGCTCGCTCCACCATCCCCTTGAGCCGGTACAGCGTCTCGAGTGCTGCCCTGGGGGACAGGGAGTCCGGGTCCAGCTCGCGCAGCCGGTCGCAGACGGGATGGTCGACCTCCGGCGGAAACAGCGGCAATTGCACGGCGACCCGGTCCGCGTGCCGGCGCGCCGCGTCCTCGAGATC
>JBGSTR010000042.1:0-7132 GCA_041736365.1 Chromatiaceae bacterium
GGCGGGACCCTTGGCGAGCAGGGCGCGCAGTCCCTCCGCCTCGGTCGTCGGGTTGCTCAGCAGGAGACCGCCGCGCCGGATGTTGTCCGCCACCTCGAAGTAGCCCGCGGGCCAATGCTCCAGGGGCGTCCCCTGCTCCACCAGCTCCGCGATCCGCTCCACCCGCTCCGCATCGAGGTTGGTCACCGCTTGACCGTTGACGAGAAGTGCCGGCGCCTGATCGCACATGCCGGTGCAAGACGTCATCGCAACCGTCACCCGGGGGGAATCGGCGCGGGTTTCGCCGAGCCGGATCCCGAGCCGCTCGCACAGCCGAGCGGCGAGTGCCTCGTTGCCAAGCATGCGGTCGGTGATGTTGTCGCTGAAGAGGATGTCGAAGGCGCCGCGCGGGCGCTCGTGCAGGAAGGCATAGAACGCAATTGCCGCCCGCACCTGGGCGTGTGTCACGTCGAGCTCGGCACTCAGCGCATCCACGGCCGCGGCGGGAATATGCCCGAAGCCTTGCTGAATCGCGATCAGGTGTTGGAGCAGCAGCTCGGGCTCGCGGCCCATCCTGTCCAACGAGCCGGTGACGAATGCGCCCACCTCTTGTGTCGACAATCCGGTCATTTGCGAAGCCTCCGCGATAGCCCAGCGGGAATCTTTCGGCCATCGGGAAGTCTAGTACCCGGCTACGCTTCGTGCGACTTGAAACCCTAACGGAAAGTAGAAATATTGCCGCTCGAGTTGACATAAAATTTTTCGGCCGCGACCCTTGACGCCCTATTTTTTGATGCTACTTTACATAACGCAGGCGCTCGCAAGAGGTCTGCAAACAACGCGGTTCGCAAGAACGCATTGATCCATATTGCTCAACTAGAGGATATGTCCATGACGACTATCGACTTTTCACCTCTGCTCCGGTCCATGATCGGGTTTGATCGGCTTTCGTCCGCGATGGAGACTGCCTATCGCTCCGAGCCCGGTGGCTACCCTCCCTACAATGTCGAATCCGCCGGGGAGAACGACTACCGGATCACGATGGCGGTGGCCGGTTTCTCGCCCAAGGATCTGACCATGGAGGTCAAGGAGAACATCCTGACCGTCGCCGGTACGCGCTCCGAAGAGGGAGAGACGGCCGAGCGGAAGTATCTCTACCGCGGCATCGCCAACCGCAGCTTTGAGCGCAAGTTCCAACTCGCCGACTACGTGCGGGTGGTGGACGCGCGGCTCGAGAACGGGCTGCTGTACGTCGACCTGCGGCGAGAGATTCCCGAGGCGATGAAGCCGCGCAAAATCGAGATCCGCGGCGACGCCGGTCAGCTCATCGAGGGAAATACGGCCCGAGACGCGGCGTAAGCCGGCAATTCGGCCCAATGACGGGTAGATAGCGGAGGCCGGGCGCAAGCCCGGCCTTTTGCGTTCCCCGCAACGCGGAATCGCGCCGATACCGCACATCCGAATTACGCGGCGCCCCGAATTCCTACGGTGTTGTAAGCGAGAAAATCTAGCGGCAAAGTACCATTGGGCCAGTCGCGTACCGGAGCCGAGAGACGAGATGACGTACCGCAAATCCCATTGCCCGCATCTGTTCGCCCTAATGTTGTTGCTTGCTCCGGCCGCGTTCGCCGGGGCCTTGCCGACCACGGACGGAGCGCAACCGCTGCCGAGCCTGGCGCCGATGCTGGAGAAGGTGATTCCGGCGGTGGTCAACATCTCCACCGTGACCCGCATCGAAGCGGCCGAGCATCCCCTGCTGCGCGACCCGTTCTTCCGGCAGTTTTTCGACGTACCCCAGCACCGAGAGCGCGAGACCAATAGCCTTGGCTCGGGCGTGATCGTCGACGCCGCACGTGGTCTGGTGTTGACCAACCATCACGTGATCGCGAAGGCCGACGAGATCGAGGTGACGCTGCACGACGGACACTCCCTGACGGCCGAGCTGGTGGGCGCGGACCCGGAGACCGACGTCGCCGTGCTGCGGATACCGCACGAGGGGCTCGGCGCGCTCCCGCTCGCGGATTCAGACGCCCTGAAGGTCGGCGACTTCGTGGTCGCCATCGGCAACGCGTTCGGGCTCAGTCAAACGGTGACCTCCGGGATCGTCAGCGCGCTGGGCCGCTCGGGCCTGGGCATCGAGGGCTACGAGAGCTTTATCCAAACCGATGCCTCGATCAACCCGGGCAACTCCGGCGGGCCCCTGGTCAACCTGCACGGCGAGCTGGTCGGGCTGAATACGGCGATCCTCGCACCGGGGGGCGGCAACATCGGGATCGGCTTTGCGATTCCGGTGAACATGGCGCGGGCCATCATGGAGCAGATCGTCGAGCACGGCGCCGTGCGCCGCGGACAGTTCGGCGTCACGGTCCAGGATCTGACCTCGGAGCTAGCCGCGGCCCTTGGGCTGTCGACCCGAGACGCAGCGATCGTGACCACCATCGAATCGGGGTCGGCGGCGGCCGACGCGGGCCTGCGCGAGGGCGACGTGATCCTGCGCATCAACGGTCAGTCGGTCAAAGGTGCGGCGGATGTGCGCAACCGCTTCGGTCTGCTGCGAGTCGGCGCAAAGGTGGACCTCGAATGCGTCCGGGAAGGCAAGCCGATTCGTCTCAGCGGACAGATCAGCTACCCTTACCGCGACTTCGTCGCCGGCAAACGCGTTTCATCCCAACTGACGGGCGCACTGCTGGGCGAGCTAGGGCCCGGCGGCAAGTCCGGCGCGGTGGCGGTCGGCATGGTCGAGTCCAACAGTCCCGCCTGGGACGCGGGGCTTCGCGAAGGCGATCTGATCGTCCAGCTCAACGGGGTGAGGGTCGCGCGCTTGGCCGATCTCGCAACCGCGGCGCGCAGATTCGGTGCCGTCTACAGCCTGCGCATTCAGCGCGGCGATCGGCTGATCGATCTCGCGCGCCGTTGAGTCTTGTCGCGGGCTTCGTTGGGTCACGCTTGCCCGGGCGGCCGCGGGGAAGCGGCAGCTGGCCTGGCCTCTTCGCGCGCCTCAAGCGCTCGATCAGTGTCGATCGGTGAATCAGCGAATAACATACAGCAGCACCGCGAGAAAATGGCACACGCTCCCCGCGAGCACCCAGAGATGCCACACCGGATGCATGTACTTGACCCGTTGCAGCACGTAGAAGACGGTGCCGACCGAATACGCCAAGCCCCCCGCGATCAGCAGCCACAAACCCGCCGGTGCCAAGTTGGCCACCAACCCGTCCAGTGAAGCTAGCGCCATCCATCCCATGCCGAGGAAGAGCAGCACGGATACCCACGGCGGCCGGTAGGTCCAGAACGCCTCGAAGGCCATCCCCAGGATCGCCAATCCCCAGATCGCGCCGAGCAGCCACCATCCGTTCGTGTCGCGCAGGGTAACCAAGCAGAACGGGGTATAGGTGCCCGCGATCAGCAGATAGATGGCGCAATGGTCGAGCACCTTGAAGACATGTTTGACCTTCGGCTGCGGCAGGCTGTGATAGAGCGTCGAGGCGGTATACGCCAGCACCAATGAGATGCCGAAGACGATTGCGCTCGCGAGCTTGAGGCCGTCTTCCTCCAATACGGCGAAGACGACCAAGATGACGAGCGCAGCAATCGCCAGTCCGATGCCGATGCCATGGATGACGCTGCTCGCGATCTCCTCGCCAACAGTGTAGGCGCGGCGTTCCCGACGGCCGTTGTTGGCAGTGACTGGATGTGTGCCCACGGTGATCGAACCCTCGATTCTGCGGTGCCCTCGACGCCATAGCGTAAACCCCCGCGCCATCCTCAACTGGAGGGCGCCTGGCACGCCAGGGGATGTCAATGTGTCCGATGCGCGCATCGGCTAGCTGCCGGTCACCGCGAGCTGCGCCCATTCTGAGGGCCGCGGACTCTTCACAACCCGCCCGCGTAATCGATAACGCAACGAACCTTTGTCTCTTTTACCCTTTGTGTGCCGTGCTTGCCGTCTTCACGACCCCTGCCCATTCGGATGATGCAGGTTTGCGCGAAAAAGCCAAGTCGGCCGTACTCCAAGTCCGACCCGTCGGGACACTGCAGTTCTTCGACGCAGCCGAACGTGGTGTCCCTGATCATGGGGTCGGCGGAAGCCCGACCAACAGCGCGCCGTGACGTCCCCGCGATTGGGCCACGCCAGAGCAATGACCGGCTAACGAGGCACGCTCGCCCTTGTGCTTAAGCGTGGCGACATCAATAGAATGCTTTCGCTACTGCGTTCCCGTCTGCGCTATGCTAGCGGGTGCACGCAGCGCGTGGCACCGGGATTTTGTCTTTACGCACGGCGCTTCGGCCGAAGCGCAAACGAGGTTTTCCGATGACCCTGCATCACACGACGGGCCTGGCCGCGGTGCTCGTCCTGGCCGCGTCCGCGAGCGCGGCCGCCGAACCCCCGCCCAATCCTACGAGCTTCACGGTCGAGGCCTTGGGTTTCTATCAATTTGAGTCCGATATCAACGCCGGCGGCTCCATGGCGCTCGACGAGGCGGCGCTGCGCCTCGGAGTCTCCCACGCGCTCAGCGGCGACGTTCGGCTCGGGCTCGACCTCGGCTACGATGTGTTCGACTACGATTTCAGTCCCGGCGGAAATGGACTCGGCGCCACGGAGCCCTGGTCCGACATCCGCGTTGCCAAGGTAGGCATCAGCGGGAGTGCGCGGGTCGGCGATCGTTGGACCCTGTTCGCCGCACCAAGCATGCGCTGGGCCACCGAGCAAGGCGCCTCGATGAACGATGGCGCCTACGGCGGCGTGTTCGCGGCGGCGACCTACCGGTTTAGCGATCGCTTGAGCATCGGACCGGGTGTCGGCTACTTCTCCAGGATCGAGGATGATGCCAGCGTGTTCCCCGTTCTCGCGGTGAACTGGCGTCTAACGGATACCTTGCGGCTGAGCACCGGACAAGGCTTGGCGGCCAGCCGGGGGCCCGGCTTGGTCTTGGAATGGCAGCCGCCGAATCCTTGGTCGTTCAGCCTCGGAGCACGCTACGAAAACCAGCGCTTTCGCCTCGATGATCGCGGCGTAGCCCCCGGCGGCGTCGGTCAGGACAGCTCGTTCCCGATCTTCTTCGCCGCAACTCGCAACCTGGGGCGGACCGCCACACTGAGCCTGATCGCCGGCGCAAAAACGGGCGGCAATCTGCGTCTGGAAGACGCGCAGGGCAATAAGCTGTCGGAAGACGACTACGAGACGGCACCCTTCGCGGGGGGAACGTTGAAGCTTCGCTTCTAGGGCGGGCGGCAGTCGCGGCGAGTCCGCCCGTCGCGACCCGGAGGACCCGGCCTAAGACGATCATCGCGCTCAAGCGTCACGCTTCAGCCGAGTCCGCATCCGTTGCCATCATCTGCCGGACCTCCCCGCGGGGAGCCGGTCCCCGCGGGAAAACGAAAGCCCTTCGTCAACGACCATAAGTCGCCATGCCCCTTCCCGGCAGGAACGGGATGAGGCCGCCGGCCTTGGCACGCTGTGACGGGGTCAGGACCTGGTAAAGGTCCTGTGCGGCCTGCGACGTCTGCTGCATCGTCCGCGCGCCCTGTTGACGCATCGTCGCGCGTTGATCGATCGCGGGCGGTGTAGCCCCGCTCCACATAGTCTGCCGGTGAGCGTTCATCAGAGCCGATTGATTCGTGGCGGCTTGGGCGTAGGCCTTCCAGCCCGCTTCTTGCGCCTGGGTAATTCCCAGCTCGCCCTTGATCCGGCCGAGCTGGGCCGTGGTATCGGAAACGGAGCCCATCATGCCGCCCGGACCCGTACCCATCATCGGACCCGGTCCTCCCATCATCCCCGGGTAGCCCCCGGCCCCCCCGACGCCAGCGGCAACGGCGGTGGCCGCCCCCGCCGCGAGCAACGACGCCGCGGCAAGACCAAGAATCGTTCTGTTCGACTGTTTCATGTTGACTCTCCAATGGATTCGAAAGGTCGTTCGCACCGCGAGCTGATCGAATGCCAGGACGGCGTTTGATCAGCATCTACTTGGATCCGCCTATTCGGCTTGAGGATCATTACAGCCGGCGTGTGTAAGGAACGAATGTCGGAGAAGGTGTTTGTTGTAAGCCCGTGTAACAGCCGAACGCTCGTTTACACGGTCTTACGAATCGACCGCGGACCCGCTCGTGATATCGGCTAGAGTGGCGACATGAACAACCCGGCGGACCATATTCTGGTGGTCGACGACGACCCGGAAATCCGGCGCCTGCTCAAACAGTATCTGGAGAAGAACGGGTGTCAGGTCACGGCGGTCGCCGAGGGAAGCGGCATGTGGATGACCCTTGCGAACACCCGCGTGGACCTTGTCGTGCTCGACCTCATGCTGCCCGGTGTCGACGGGCTGGATCTGTGCCGCGATCTGCGTGCGCGCTCGAAGATCCCGGTGATCATGCTCACCGCTCGCGGTGACGAGATGGACCGGGTGCTGGGTCTGGAGATGGGCGCAGATGACTATCTCGCCAAACCCTTCAGCGCGCGCGAGTTGCTGGCACGCATCAAGGTGGTGCTGCGCCGCGTGCGCGATCTCCCGTTGGATCCGCTGGAATCCCCGGAGCGCCTTGCGTTCGAGGGCTGGACCCTGGACAGCCGCACTCAACATCTCACCGCCCCCGACGGGCTGGTGGTCCCGCTCAGTCAGGCCGAGTATCGGCTGTTGCAGACACTGCTGACGCATCCCAACCGCGCGCTGACCCGCGATCAGCTCCTCGACCTGACGCAGGGCCGGGAGGCACGCCCCTTCGATCGCAGCATCGATGTGCTCATCGGTCGGCTGCGCAAGCATCTCGGCGACGACGCCCGCGAGCCGGAGCTGATCAAGACCGTCCGCGGACGAGGCTATCTGCTGGCGGCGCGGGTGACGACGGTCCGCTAGCGGCCGCTCATGCGCCTGCTGCCCAAATCCCTGTTCGGTCGGCTGACCCTGGTGCTGCTCGCCGGACTCACCGCGACCGTCTTGCTTTCGGCTGCGGTACAACTGCGCGATCGCGGCCAGATCCTCTACCAGGCCATCCACAACGACCTGATCGAGCGCACGGTGGATATCGTCCAGCTCCTGGACGCCCTGACCCCGACGGAACGCACGCGCTTGCTCCCGGTGCTGAGCAGCCTGCAGACGCGGATCGGACTCGCGGCCGCCCCAAACGAGGCGCCGACGGGCGAAGCCGACTCGCTCGG
>JBGSTR010000088.1:0-6727 GCA_041736365.1 Chromatiaceae bacterium
CCGAGCGAAGCGAGTCGCTCCAGCCAGGCGCGATCGCCGCCACGCCGGTGCAGACAGACGCCGATCCACAGACGATCCGCGAAACGCTCCGCCAGCCACCGCCCGGGCGCCTCCTCGCTACCGGCATCGGGGAGCCACAGCAGCAGGCAATCCGGGAGTCCGGCGTCGAGATCGGAGGCCAGCAACCGGGCCGCGCCCTTGCGCGCACGCCCGCGTGCCTTGGAGATCAGTTGAGAGAGATTGCCATAACCGGTCCGGTTGGTGGCCAGCGCCACCAGACGCGGACCTTCCGCAACCCGCAGATCGCTACCGATGATCAGCTCAACGCCCCGGGTCTTGGCCTCGGTATGGGCACGCACCACGCCGGCCAGCGAGCACTGATCGGTCAGGGCCAGTGCGCGATATCCGAGCTCGGCGGCGCGCTGAACCAGCTCCTCCGGATGCGAGGCGGCGTGGAGAAAGGAGAAATTGGAACGGCAATGAAGCTCGGCGTAGCCCGCGGGCACCATGAGACCTCAAAGGAGAATGACTGTTTATTTATACAGTACACCCTGCCTCGGAGTATCGCAATCGGTGCCGGGGTAAGACGCATCGGGCGGCCCCGCAAGGGCCACCCATCTGGCGCTCGGCGAAGGATTCGCCGAGCGCTTGGGCTCAGGATTCGGCCGCCGCCGCCAGATCCCAGACATCCGGCGAGTGATATAGGCGCGCCAGCTGCAGCTCGCGCTCGATCTCCATCTCTCGCGGGAGATGATCGCCGAAACGGGTAAACAGCTCCTCCTGGTCGTTGGTCTCGTGACGGGCGACCTCGGTGTCGATATTCATGATGGCGAAGAACTGTTGCTTGGAGAACTCCAGCCCGGTCCAGTCGAGCGCGGAATAGCCCGGCACCCAACCCAACGGACTCTCGATCGCCGAGCCGGTGCTCCTGCAACGCTCCACCACCCACTTGAGCACCCGCATGTTCTCGCGGAAGCCGGGCCATACGAAGCGCCCGTGCTCGTCCTTGCGGAACCAGTTGACCCGGAAAATGCGCGGCGGAGTCGCCACGTTCTGTCGCCCGATCCGCAGCCAGTGTCGCCAGTAGTCGGCCATGTTGTAGCCGCAGAACGGGAGCATGGCCATCGGGTCGCGGCGCATCGCGGCCTGGCCGATGGCGGCGGCCGTCGCCTCGGAGCCCATGGTCGCGGCCATATAGACGCCGTGCTCCCAGTTGTAGCTCTGGAACGCCAGCGGGAAGTTCTTGCTTACCCGACCGCCGAAGAGGAAGGCGCTGATCGGGACACCGGCGGTATTCTCCCACTCCGGGTCGATCGACGGGCACTGCTCTGCCGGGGCGGTGAAACGCGCGTTCGGATGCGCGGCGGGGGTGCCCTCGCCGGGTGTCCAGTCGTTGCCCTTCCAGTCGATCAGGTGCTCCGGGGGCTCGTCGGTCAGCCCCTCCCACCACACGTCCCGATCGTCGGTTAGGGCGCAATTGGTGAAAATGCAGTTGGCGTTGAGCGTGGCCAAGGCGTTGGGATTGGATCCGGCATTGGTCCCGGGTGCGACGCCGAAGAATCCGGCCTCGGGATTGATGGCATAGAACTTCCCGTCCGCCGGATTCGGCTTGATCCAAGCGATATCGTCGCCGATGGTCGTGACCTTCCAGTCCTCGAATCCCTTGGGCGGAATCAGCATCGCAAAGTTGGTCTTGCCGCAGGCGCTGGGAAAGGCCGCGGCGATATAGATTTTTTCGCCTTCAGGGGGCTGCACACCCATGATCAGCATGTGCTCGGCAAGCCATCCCTCGTCGCGAGCCATCACCGAGGCGATGCGCAGGGCGAGACATTTCTTGCCCAGCAAGGCATTTCCGCCATAGCCGCTGCCGTAGGACCAAATCTCGCGGGTTTCCGGGAAGTGGACGATGTACTTATCCTCGATGCTCGCGGCGCAGGGCCAGGGAACATCGGCCTCCCCGGGCTGCAACGGCGCACCGACCGAGTGCATGCAGGGCACGAACTCGCCATCGTCGCCGAGAGCGTCCAGCACCGGCTGTCCCATACGCGTCATGATCCGCTGATTCACCACGACGTAAGCCGAATCGGTGATCTCCACCCCGATATGGGCGATCGGGGAGCCGATCGGACCCATGCTGAACGGGATCACGTACAGTGTCCTGCCGCGCATACAGTCCTTGAACATCCCCTTGAGGGTGGCCTTCATCGCGCGCGGGTCGGTCCAATTATTCGTCGGTCCCGCGTCTTCCGCTCGGCGCGAGCAGATGAAGGTGCGCTCCTCGACGCGCGCCACGTCGCTCGGGTGCGAGCGCGCCAAATAGCTATTTGGACGTTTATCGTGATTGAGGCGGACAAAGGTTCCGCTTTCGACCATTTCTTCGCACAGGCGATCGTATTCTTGCTGCGACCCGTCACACCAATAGATGCGTTCCGGATTGCAAAGTTGGGCCATCTCTTCGACCCAGTCGAGCAGGCGTCGATGGCTCGTACGCGAGGCACCGTCGTGCGATTTGGTCATGATTGGGTTTTCCTTGGGTAGGTGGTCGGTTTCAGAATAAAGTACAAGTCGATGACCCGGACGCGGAGGAAGCCTTGCACTTCTCGTTCTCCCCCCGGAAACACGCGATAATGCCGGGACACGCTAAAATGCAGTCCAACGTCCGCTCGCAGCGTGCGCTGCGACGGCCCCATTGGTTTATCGGCGATCTCGACACGTCGGACAGATGCCAACGATGCAAAGTTTCGGCCAGCCCCCAATTCCGCCAGGTGCGGCCTGAAGCCGGCCGAAATCGCGCAGAACGCACCATAACCGATCAATCGAGCCATTGCAGCCCCCAACAGGAGGCACCGTACAGGGACCTGGCGTGCGGGCGGCCAACCGGCGACTCGGACCTGACGGGCAGCCCCTCCCCTTGACTCGCGAGCCATCGCCATGCCGTTACAGCGCGAGCTGACCCTCATTCAACCCGACGACTGGCACCTACACCTGCGCGACGGGGCGGAGATGGCCTCGGTCGTCGGACACTCGGCACGCCGCTTTGCACGCGCGATCGTGATGCCGAATCTCAGACCGCCAATCGTCAACGCGGCGCAGGCGCTCGCGTATCGCGGGCGCATTCTCGACGCGCTCCCGCCGGACAACGGCTTCGAGCCGCTGATGACCCTTTACCTCACCGACCACACGCTGCCGGAGGTGATCGTCGAGGCGCGAGCGAGCGGCGCGGTGGTCGGATGCAAGCTCTATCCGGCCGGGGCAACCACCAATTCCGACAGCGGCGTGACCGACCTCGAGCGCCTGGACCCGGTGCTGGAGACCATGCGCGAGCAGGGGCTGCCGCTGTTGGTGCACGGCGAGGTCACGGACGGCGACGTCGACATCTTCGACCGCGAGAAACGCTTTATCGACGAACGGCTGAGCCGAATCGTCTCCCGCTTTCCCGGCCTCAAGGTGGTCTTCGAGCATGTCACCACGGCTGAAGCGGTGGATTTCGTGCACGGCGGACCGGACACGCTGGCGGCCACCATCACACCGCATCATCTTCTCTACAATCGCAACTCACTGCTGGCGGGCGGTATTCGGCCACACCTGTATTGTCTGCCGGTGCTGAAACGCGAGCGCCATCGGCGTGCCTTGGTGGAAGTCGTGGCGAGCGGACACCCGCGTTTCTTTCTCGGGACCGACAGCGCCCCGCACCCGATTGGCGGCAAGGAAAGCGCGTGCGGCTGCGCGGGCTCCTACAGCGCCCATGCCGGGGTCGAGCTCTACGCGGAGGTGTTCGAGGACGCCGGCGCCTTGGAGCGGCTTGAAGGGTTCGCGAGCCTTTACGGGCCCGACTTCTACGGCTTGTCGCGCAACCGGACTCAGATCAAGCTGCGCCGGGAGTCATGGTTCGTGCCGGCCAGCTACCAATTCGGCGCAAGCCAAGTGATCCCGTTGCGCGCCGGGGAAACGGTCGCTTGGCGGCTGGTGGATTGAGATCGAATGAAGCCGCGACGAAGGCTCGGTTTCGCGGCTCTCGCTTCGTGGGCTAAGGGGTAGGTTTAGGTTTCGCCCCGTCGGGGCCGAAATCCACGTCGTCCCAGATGTCCTCCTGGCCCTCCTCGAGCGGCGGATTCCCGTCGTACACCATATTTTGGCGGCGCTGCAGATAGACATCGCGCACGAAAGCGTAGGGATCGACCGCGGCCTCCTCCAGGATCTCACCGGCCGCCAACAGGTCCGCGCGCCGGTCGATGAGGCGCAAGCCGACCAGGCCCCAGGCGACCTTGTCCTCGCTCAAGCTGAAGAGGGGGTCGGTCACGATGTCGCCGGCCAAGCCCAGATTGTCGCGCATGGTGCTCGGACCCAGGATGGGCAGCACGAAGTAAGCACCCTGACTGAGCCCCCAGTACCCCAAGGTCTGACCGAAGTCTTCCTTGTAGCTCGGCAGGCCTACGTTCGTCGCGACGTCGACGAAGCCGAGCACGCCTACGGTCGAATTGATGAATAGACGACCGAGGTCGCTACCCGCGCGAGACATCTTGAACTGCAGGATATTGTTCGCCAACGAGGTCACGTCGGCGATGTTGTTGAAGAAATTCGTGATGCCCCGGTCGACGATCTCCGGGGTGATCGCCCGGTACGCCTTGGCGACCGGCTTGGTGAATGCATTGTCGAAGTCGGTGTTGAAGCGGTTCATCGCGCGGTTGTAGGACTCAAGCGGATCGCGCGGATCGGGTACCCGATTCGGATCCGATGCGCAGCCGGCAGCCAGCAACACCGCGACCGCCATCATGCCCCAGCCAAACCGCCTAGACACTATCTTGAATCCTCGCATCGGCTGTTGAACTCGCGACACCTTCGCCCCTTGACGATGCTAACACAGAGCACCCGGGGAGCCGTGCCGACGGCATCCCGAAAAGCCCTCAATAGACGGCCGAAACACTGTAGCCCCGCTCCCTGAGGCGCGCCAGCAGGCCGCCCTCCCCGGGCAGGTGCAGGGCACCCACGGCGATGAGCCAGCCCCCCTGATCGAGCAACGGCAACATCCGCGCCGCCATGCGCGGGTTGCGCGCATCCACTGCCGCCTCGCGAAACAACGCCGCAATTCGTGGATCGCCATCCTCGAGTGAACGCTCGCTGAGCCGCACCAGGGCATCGAGGTCGCGCGCCAGGTAGGCGACGATCAGCCCTTCGAGCATCGCCGGCAGCTGGTCGCGTGATTCCAGCGTCTCGCGCAGCAGCCCGACTTGATCGCGCTCGTCTAGGTCGTCGAAAACCGCGAGCTGCTCCTCCATGGTCTCCAGCCCGACGATGCGCTTGTGCCGCGCCAGGGCATCCCGGTATAGCGCCATATCCATAAACTCGCCGGAATCGGACGGAGGCACGCTGAGCAGGGTAACCACCGCCCAGGGCTTGAAGTCGCGGAACGCGTCCTCGGACATTCCGAGCTCGCCCAAGGCGGCAGCCGTCTCGCGGTACAGGTCCTCCGGTAGCGCGTCGCGCAGCGTCCGCCCGTCGGTATAGGTCATGGTTACCATCGACTTGATGATCGCCGTAGAGTCCGGGATCACCTCGAGTGCAAACCCGGTACTGCCCTCGAAGGCCGCGCGGATCGGCGCGGGCAGCTTGGCGACGCGAGCATCCGCGCTGTGGATGGTGCCGAGCAGATAGCTCGGCCCGGCAGACTCAGGCGAGCGAATCTCGAAGAGTATCCCCGCGGTTTGTTTCGCGATGGGTGCGTCGGCGTTCGCGACGGGTGGGTGGGGGTCATCCGCGAGACACGCCGCGCCGAGCGCGACACCCAACGAAAAACCGAAACACCTGGCCCAGCAGCCGATGCGCGGGTCGAATCGTCCCATGGCCCCGTATCTATCCTCGCGGTTGAACCTGCCGCCGGACTATAAGCGCCGCCGGCCGGCCGGTAAAACCGCGCCCATCGCGGTCCACGCGGACATTCACGCGTCGAACCGAGTTTGGCATCGCAGCCATCCACACTTATGCTGTCGCGATGAACGAAGAGGATCCCATTCAAACCGCTATCGCGCGGCGCTTCCGCGGCTTCCTGCCGGTCGCCGTGGATGTCGAGACGGCGGGTTTCGATGCCCAGCGGCACGCGCTGCTGGAAATCTCCGCGGTCATCATTCGGATGCGGCCGGACGGTCTGCTGGAGCCCTCCAGCGCGCTGTCGTGCCACGTTCTCCCATTCGTCGGGTCGGAGATCGATCCGCGCGCCCTGGCCTTCAACGGGATCGACCCGGACCACCCGTTCCGCGATGCCGTCCCCGAGCGCGAGGCCCTGACTCGGGTCCTGACCCCGATCCGCAAGGCGCTGCACACCACCGGCTGCAACCGGGCGATCCTGGTGGGCCACAACGCCCACTTCGACTTGGGGTTCATCAAGGCGGCGGTCGAGCGTACCGGCTTTAAGCGCAACCCGTTCCACGCCTTCAGCGTCTTCGACACGGTAACGCTCGGCGGCTTGGTCTTCGGGCAGACCGTGCTCGCGCGCGCAGCGCAGGCGGCCGGACTCGGCTGGCAGAACAGCGAGGCGCATTCGGCCGTCTACGACGCGGAGCAGACGGCGCGACTTTTCTGCAGCATCGTCAATCGCTGGCGTGAAATCGACCCCGTCCACTACTGGGAAGAGTCCGCGCCCGGCCGGGACTGAACCGCGCCGGCCCGCGAAGTGGCTCGCTCGTTAGGGATCGCCGGGTGCGACAGCCGCCCCGGCCCGACCCTCAGCCCG
>JBGSTR010000095.1:0-5325 GCA_041736365.1 Chromatiaceae bacterium
GCCGCCTGCCGCGACTCCGTCGCCGGTCGCGCCGATGGACGACCTCAAGGTGACGCGCTCACCGCCCGCGCCCAAGGCGGAAACCCGCAGCGAGCCGCTGGTCGAGCCCCCGCCGCCCAAACGTGCGGAACGTTCGGCTCCGCCCGCCGGCGCCGATCACTTCGACAGCCATGGCGACGACGATCCCTACGCGGTTGCCGGGGAGTCGGACATGGATGCCGAGCTGGAGCTCGAGCTGCAGCAACAGATTGACGAAGAAGGCTACACCGACGAGAACATATCCCCGGAAGCCGTGGACGAGCCCTCTTACGGTTTTCCGCCGCCGCTGCCGCGCGGGCAAATCCCGGATGACTTGGTGAACGACATCAATGCCTTCAAGCGCAGCGTGGGGGGTAAGGGCAGCGCTCCGGCGGCCGTGAAGTCGGCGCCGACGCCAACGCCGGCACCTGCGCCGAAGACGCGTAAGTTTGAGGGCGACCCGACCAAGCTGCGCCTCACGCGCGATCAGCAAGCGGCGCTGCCCGCCTATTTCATGACCGTCCACGTCTACGACCAGGATGTGTCAAAGCGCTTCGTCCTGATCAACGGGCTGCGTTATCGCGAGGGCGAGAAGACCCGTGAGGGCCTCACGATAGAGCAGATCGTGCCCGACGGCGTGGTGCTCGGGTTTCACGGTAGCCCGTTCTTCGTCCACCGCTGAGGGCGAGCTCGGCTCGGGCAGCCCAGCGGAGGTCTACAAGGCCGCGATTCGCTCCCGCTGCGCCCCGAGGTTCGCGATCGCGGCGGCGTGATCGGCCAGCTTGTCGCGCTCCTTCTGGACCACGGCGGGCGGGGCCTTGTCAACGAAGGCGGGATTCGCCAGCTTCTGCTCGGCGCGCGTGCAATCTTCACTCAGACGTGCGAGCTCCTTGTCGAGCCGTTGCAGCTCCGCATCGCGGTCGATCAGACCCGCCATCGGGATCAAGACCTTCATCTCGCCGACCAGTGCGATCGCCGACTCCGGCGCCGTGGATTCGTCCTCGAGCACCGTGATGGATTCGGTGCGGGCGAGAAAATCCAGGGTTTGACGGGCCGTCTGTAGCCAGGTCCGATCCCGGCTCGACGCGTTGGCGATGAGCACCGGCAGCGGCTTGCCGGGGGCGATATTCATCTCTCCCTTGATGCGCCGCACGCCGAGAATGAACTGCTGCACCCAGGCGATCTCGGCCACTGCCTCGGGGTCGGCGGCCCGGGCGTCGGCGACCGGGAAGGGTGCCAGCATGATGGTCTCGTCGTCGATTCCGGCCAGCGGGCGAACCTTCTGCCAGATCTCCTCGGTGATGAAGGGCATGATGGGATGCGCCAGGCGCAGGAGCGTCTCCAACGTCTGCACCAGGGTTTTGCGGGTCCCGCGCTTGGCGCTCGCGGAGGCCTGCTCGCCGCTGAGCACCGGTTTCGAAAGCTCCAGATACCAGTCGCACAGCTCGTTCCAGGTGAAGTCGTAGAGCGCCTGGGCAGCGTGGTCGAAACGGTAATTTTCCATGGCGTCGGTGACGGTCGAGACCGTCGCGGCCAAGCGCGCGCGAATCCAGCGGTCCGCCGCGGAGAGCTCGATCGGTGCGGCGTCGGGTCCGATTCCGCAATCCTGGCCCTCGGTGCTCATGAGCACGTAGCGCGAGGCGTTCCAGAGCTTGTTGCAGAAATTGCGGTAGCCCTCGGTGCGCCCGAGGTCGAACTTGATGTCGCGCCCGGTCGATGCCAGGGCCGCGAAGGTGAAGCGCAAGGCGTCGGTGCCGAAGCCGGGAATGCCGTTGGGAAAGTCCGTGCGCGTCTGGCGGGCGATTCGCTCGGCCAGATGCGGCTGCATCATGCCCCGGGTACGTTTGCTCACCAGGGACTCCAGGTCGATTCCGTCGATCAGATCGATGGGGTCAAGTACATTCCCCTTGGACTTGGACATCTTGTCGCCGTGGGCGTCGCGCACCAGGCCGTGGATGTAGACCTCCCGAAAGGGCACGTCACCCATGAATTTCATGCCCATCATGATCATCCGGGCGACCCAGAAAAAGATGATGTCGAAACCGGTGACCAGCACCGATGTGGGATAGAAGGCCTTGAGCCGCGCCGTGTCTTCCGGCCAGCCGAGGGTGCTAAAGGGCCAGAGTGCCGAGCTAAACCAGGTGTCGAGCACATCCGGGTCCTGGATCAGCACCACCTCGGGACCGAGTCCGTGCCGCTCGCGGACCACTTGCTCGGAGCGGGCCACGTAGAGATTGCCCTCGGGGTCGTACCAGGCCGGGATACGGTGCCCCCACCAGATCTGACGGCTGATGCACCAGTCCTGGATATTGCGCATCCATTCGAAGTAGGTGTTCTTCCAGTTGTCCGGGACGAAGCGGATGCGCCCGTCTTCGACGGCCGCGATCGCCGGCCGCGCAAGCGGCTCGATCTTCACGTACCACTGGTCGGTCAGGTAGGGCTCGATGACGGCGCCCGAGCGGTCGCCACGCGGCACCGTCAGGCGGTGATCCTTCACTGAAACCAGTAGACCGAGTTTCTCCAAGTCCGCAACCACGCGTCGGCGCGCCTCGTAGCGGTCGAGGCCGACGTAGGCCGCGGGGATCAGACCCCCTTCTTCGGGCAGGTTTTCGCGCACCGCCGCATCTGGCGTCAGGATGTTGATCAGCCCGCCGTGGGGTTGATCGGCGATGGAGGTTTCGTCGCGGTGCCTTAGCCACACCTGGTGATCGTTGAAGTCGTGCGCGGGCGTAATCTTGACGCAGCCGGTGCCGAACTCGGGGTCGGCGTGCTCGTCGGCGATGATCGGGATTCGACGGCCCGTCAGCGGCAGCTCGACCAGCTCGCCGATGAGATGCCGGTAGCGTGTGTCGTCGGGATTGACGGCCACCGCGCAATCGCCGAGCATGGTCTCGGGACGGGTTGTGGCGACCACCATGGCTCCGGTCCCATTGGTAAGTGGGTAGCGCATTTCCCACATGTGCCCGCCCTCTTCCTCGGACAGCACCTCGAGGTCCGAGACGGCGGTGTGGAGCACCGGATCCCAGTTGACCAGCCGCTTGCCGCGGTATATGAGTCCTTCCTCGAACAGACGGATGAAGACCTCCCGCACCGCCTCGGAGAGACCCTCGTCCATGGTGAAGCGCTCGTGCGTCCAATCGAGCGAGGTCCCCATGCGCCGCAGCTGGCGGGTGATGGTGCCGCCGGATTCGGCCTTCCAGTCCCAGACCCGATCGATGAACGCCGCCCGACCGTAGTCATGACGCGTCTTGCCCTCGGCATTGATCAGGCGCTCCACCACCATCTGGGTGGCGATTCCGGCGTGGTCGGCGCCGGCCTGCCAGAGGGTGTGATCGCCCTTCATCCGGTGATAGCGGATCAGGGCGTCCATGATCGTGTCCTGGAACGCGTGGCCCATGTGCAGGCTGCCGGTTACGTTCGGGGGCGGGATCATAATGCAATAGTTGCTGACCCCATTGGTGGATGCCGCCGCGTCCGGCGTAAAGTATCCGGCCTGCTCCCAGCGCTCATACCAGATCGCTTCTATTGACGGGGGGTCGTAGTTCTTTTCCAGCATGAGGGGTAAGCTCTGTGATCGCGCGCGGCTCGGGGCAAACAAGTATACCCGATGGCCCGGGTGGCGACGGAAGCGGGCGGTCCTTTTCGCGGCCGGAGCGAGGCGGGCGAGCTTGGGGCAGGGACGTTCGGTAGGGCCATCCACCGGGTCTGGAACGGGCGCGCCGGATGGAAGGAATCGGCGAGAGATTCGAGAGCGGCAGTGGCTCTCAAAAAACGGCATCGTCGCAATTTCGTCATATTCGCGTGCGAAGCTTCCGACCACTGCGACCAAGAGTTTTTTCCCGGCGCACAGGGCGCTGCATCATCACATTCGCGACATCGCAAAAGAGGCATACCGCAATCCATGGATACCAAGACCACGAAGCTTGTTTTCGCATTCGACGAGGGCGACGGCAAGAACAAGACACTGCTGGGTGGCAAGGGCGCCAACCTGTGCGAGATGACCCAGATCGGGTTGAACGTACCGCCCGGGTTCGTAATCTCTACGGCCGCCTGCCTGGAGTATCTGGATTCCGCGGAGCGCACACTCCCGGCCGGCCTGATGGACGAGGTGCACGCGCAGATGCGTGCACTGGAGGAGAAAACCGGCAAGGGCTTCGGCGACCCCGAGAAACCGCTGCTCGTCTCGGTGCGCTCCGGCTCGGCCATGTCGATGCCCGGCATGATGGACACCATCCTCAACCTGGGTCTGAACAGCGCTACCCTGCAAGGTGAGATCCGCGCCACCGGCGATGCCCGCTTTGGCTACGACGCCTATCGCCGCTTCATCCAGCTCTTCGGCAAGGTCGCGCTCGGGGTTTCGGACGAGGCCTTCGACCACGAATTCGACGCCGTGAAGAAGACCGCAAAGGCGTCGCTGGACGTCGATCTGACCGCCGATCACCTCAAGGACATCAGCGAGCGGTTCCTCAAGATCGTCGAAACCCAAACTGGACGGCCGTTCCCGGAGGATCCGTTCCAGCAGCTCGAGATCGCGATCAAGGCGGTGTTCAACTCTTGGATGGGACGACGTGCGGTCGACTACCGGCGGCAGTTCCACATCACCCCGGAGATGGCCAACGGCACCGCGGTCAATATTGTGACCATGGTGTTCGGCAACCGCGGGGACGATTCGGCCACCGGTGTGGGCTTCACCCGCAACCCCGGCACCGGCGAGAACAAGCTCTACGGCGAGTACCTGATCAACGCCCAAGGCGAGGACGTGGTGGCCGGCACTCGCACCCCGAATCCAATCGATCGGCTCAAGGTCGAGATGCCCGAGATGGCGAGTCAGCTCGACGACCTGCGCGACAAGCTCGAGACCCACTATAAGGAGGTCCAGGACTTCGAGTTCACCATCGAGCGCGGGCAGCTCTACAGCCTGCAAACGCGCAATGGCAAGATGAACGCAGTCGCCATGGTGCGGACCTCGGTGGAAATGGAGCACGAGGGGCTGATCGACAAGCGCCAGGCCCTGCTGCGCATCCAGCCGGACCTGCTGGAGCAGATGCTGTTCCCGCGCCTCGACCCCAGCATCAAGGCCGATGCGGTCGCCCAAGGCCTGCCCGCGTCGCCGGGTGCCGCCTCCGGGGTTGCCGTGTTCGACGCCGATCGCGCCGAGCAATACGGCCGCGATCTGGGTCAGAAGGTGATCCTGGTGCGCGAGGAGACGAAGCCTGAGGACATCCACGGCTTCTTCGCCGCCCAAGGCATCTTGACCTCCCGCGGCGGCAAGACCTCGCATGCGGCGGTGGTCGCGCGCGGTATGGG
>JBGSTR010000135.1:0-2745 GCA_041736365.1 Chromatiaceae bacterium
CACCTGCGCCCGCCCTGCGGGTGGTCGACGCCGTCGGCGCCGGCGACGCCTTTGCCTCGGTGCTCATTCTCGGCATCCTGCGAGACTGGCCGCTCGCACTCACCTTGGAACGGGCGCAGTCATTCGCGTCGCTCGTGGTCGGCCAACGGGGCGCTACCGCGGCGAATCGCACGCTGTATCGGCCGTTGATCGACCAATGGGAGCTGACCACCGCGGGAAACGCTGATTAAATGCCGTCCCGGCATTTAATCAGCTCGCGGTCCGAGAGGCGCGACTCTCAGACCGCTCCATTTCCAGCCCTTAACGCGCTTGAAAATGCCTGGCCGTCCCTGACCCGGACGGGAAACGCTTTAAAATCAGCGTTTCCCAGGTCACGCGGCCGACAAGCAATATTCGCCGCCCGGCGCCGGAACGAGTCCGCCCGGGCGCCGTCTTCCGACCACCCACCTCCTATCCGAGCAACCATGTACGAACAGGTTTCACACGCGCTACTGAACGACGTCCTGGACGAGCTCCGACCGGAGATCAGCCGCGAGGACCTGCGTCACTTCTATACCCGCCTCGGCGCCAACTTCTACGCCATCCATACCCTGTTCCATCACCTCTACGGCCACCGTGGAGACTTCAAGGAGCAGATGATCCACCTCACCGAGCGCCTCGCCCGGGCCTACATCGACCGGCCGGACGACCTGATCCAGATCGACATGGCGCGCGAGGAGGATCACACCTGGTTCCTCAGCCAGGAGTGGGTCGGCATGGCCTTGTATTCCGACGGCTTCGCGGGAAACCTCAAGGGTCTCCAGGCACACCTAGCCTATCTCAGCGACCTGGGTGTCAACATGGTGCACGTCATGCCGATCCTGAAGTGCCCGGTGGGCGCCAGCGACGGCGGATATGCGGTGAGCGACTTTCGGGATATCGATCCGCGCGCAGGGACCCTTGACGACCTGTGCGAGCTGGCCCGCTCCATGCGCGTGCGCGGCATGCTGCTGACCCTCGACGTGGTGGTCAACCACACCTCCGACGAGCACCCGTGGGCGCAGCGCGCGCGCGCGGGCGACACCGCCTATGAGAACTACTACTACGCCTTTCCCAATCGCGATATTCCGGACATGTTCGAGGAGACCATGCCGGAGATCTTCCCCGAAACCGCTCCGGGGAACTTCACCTGGGACGAGGAGATGGGCCGCTGGGTGATGACGGTGTTCAACCGCTATCAGTGGGACCTGAACTACACCAATCCGGCGGTGTTCATCGAGATGGTGGACATCATCCTGTACTGGGCGAACCGCGGCGCCGACATCGTCCGGCTGGATGCGGTGGCGTTCCTGTGGAAGAAGATCGGGACCACCTCGCAGAACGAGCGCGAGGCCCATCTGATCCTGCAGTTGATGAAGGATTGCTGCCAGGTGGTGGCACCCGGGGTGTTGTTCATCGCCGAGGCCATCGTTGCCCCGTTGGAGATCATCAAGTATTTCGGCGAGGACGCGGTCATCGCCAAGGAATGCGAGATCGCCTACAACGCGACCTACATGGCACTGCTGTGGGACGCGGTTGCCACCAAGAACGCGAAGCTGCTGAACCAAGGGCTGAAGAGTCTTCCGGGCAAGCTCGACCGGGCGACCTGGCTCAATTATGTGCGCTGCCACGACGACATCGGCCTGGGCTTCGACGATGCCGACATCCGCGCCTGCGGCTACGACCCCTACGCCCACCGCCGCTTCCTGGTCGACTGGTTCACCGGCAATTTCGAGGAATCCACGGCCCGCGGTCGCCCGTTCGGCGTCAACCTCAAGACCGGCGACGCGCGCATCGCCGGTTCGCTCGCCTCCCTGGTCGGACTGGAGTCGGCGCTGGAGTCCGGCAACCAGGCCGCGGTGGATCAGGCCGTCGACCTGATCCTGACCCTGCACGCCATGGTCCTGTCGTTCGGCGGCATCCCGCTGATTTGGTACGGCGACGAGATCGGCACGTTCAACGACCTATCGTTCGTCGAAGACACCAACAAGGCCGCCGACGTGCGCTGGATCCACCGTCCGCGCATCGACTGGAAGCGCGCCGAGGAGCGCAACAACCGCGGCACCGTGGAGCAGCGCATCTTCGACGGTCTGAAGCGGCTGATCGCGGTGCGCAAGAGCACGCCCGCGTTCGCGGACTTCAACAACCGCGAGCTGATCGACGTGGACAACCCAAACCTGTTTGTATTCCTGCGCAGCAACCCGACGCTGCACGGCGAATCGGTGCTGGTGGCGGCGAATTTCCACGACACTTCGCGCTATCTGGATCTCGACAACCTCGGCAACCGCGGCCTGTTTCGCTACGGCCAGGTAAGAGACTTGGCCTCCGGGGAAACCCCATCGGTATTCAACAACCGGCTGGTCATCCCCCCGTTTCGCTTCTACTGGCTCACCGACGAGGTCACCGGCGCCGCCTTCTAAGGCCCCAAGATGCCGGAATACCGTGGACCGGCGACCCGTTTAGACGATCGGAGGATCCGCCCCGTCGTCGTCCAGGTGCTCCTGCTGGAAGGCCTCCAGCTCGTCGGCGACATCTCCCTGATCGCCGCCGAAACGGGCGATGTGGAACAGCGCCTCGCCCTCGTGGACCGACGGGATCTGCACCCGGCCGATGACCACACCGTTCGCGTGAGCCGCAACCGGGTGCTGGGTGCCGCTGTAGGGATCGCTGATGTAGCCGAGGACATCACCGCGCTGCACCGTCGCGCCCAGCGCCACCAGGGCGCGC
>JBGSTR010000171.1:0-2956 GCA_041736365.1 Chromatiaceae bacterium
GGATCGCGCCCAGGGCGACACCGAAGCTCAGCCCGATCAGCGCCGCCAAGCCGACCCCCTGGCTGAGACGCCGCAGGCTGGCCCAAGTATCGGCCCACAGCTCGATCTCGCCGGAGCGCTTGCTGGGCTCCAGGGCGAGCCGCGCAATCGTGTCCCCCAGGGTGGCGAACGACGGCAGGAGCTTGTCGTTCGGGTTCTCGGCAAGACGCGCGTCGGAGGCGACCGCGTAGAGGATCAACACCAGCACGAAGGGCAGCAGGCCCAGAAAGAGCGCCAACCCCCGGCTCGGGGTTCGATTGATGAGTCGCTTCATGAGTGAGGACGCTCGGGGTTTGGTGTCGGTTCCGATTCGCTGCGGCATCGCCGACGATTCGTACTCGGCCGCCGGGGTTCCAACCGGAGCCCGGGCGGCGGAAGTGCGTTCGGCCTACAGCTTGCCTTGCGCCGCCATCCCCATGTACTCGGCGTCGAAGCGCAGCTTCACGTTCTCCTCGCTGCCCTGCACGCTCCCGTCCGGGAAGGCGATGCCGACGAAACCGGCGTCCGCGGCGCCCTCGCCCAACAGTCCGTGGTCGAATGAGAACTGAGCCACGTGCTGCATGGTCTCGGGCAGGGCCGTACCGGTGGCGAAGGCCACTGCATCGGCGGGGTCGTAGAACATGCGGGTGCTGGCCAATTGGGCGTCGAAGCCGGCCAGATCGGTGCCGGAGGCCTTGGCCATCGCGGTGCGGGCGGCCTTACCCGCCTCGTCGTCCTTGGACATGACGGACATGATCTCGAACCAAGCCCCCACCAGTGCCTTGCCCAGGGCCGGGTTCTCCTTGAGGGTGTCGGTGTTCACCACCATCAAATCGATGATCTCGCCGGGGATCCGGCTGGAGTCGAAGACCTTGTGGGTGTCCGGCATCCCAAGGATCTCGGAGACCAGCGGGTTCCAGGTGGCGACCGCGTTGATGCCCCCGGCGGCGTAGGCGGCGACCAGATCGGCATCGGATGTGTTCACGACCGTGACGTCGCGCTCGCTCAGTCCGATGCTGTCGAGGCCCCGCGCCAGCAGATAGTGCGATACGGAAAGCTCCACCAGGTTGACCTGCTGACCCTGGATGTCCTTGAGCTCGGTTTTACCCTTGAGGATGACCGCGTCGTTGCCGTTGGAGAAGTCACCCGTGATCAGGGCCGTGGAATCCACACCCCCGGCGGCCGGGATGGTGAGTGCATCGATGTTGGCCATCACGCAGCCGTCGAAGCCGCCCGCCGTGTATTGGTTGATGGACTCCACGTAGTCGTTGATCTGCACGACCTCGATCTCGATGCCGTACTTGTCCGCCCATTTCTTGACGATGCCGGACTGGGCACCGTAGTCCCAGGGCATCCAACCCACGTAGATGCTCCAGGCGACGCGGAATTGATCCTTCGCCAGCACCGAGCCGGGGAGCAATCCGATAGTGAGCAAGAGCGCGAGCACCATGACCCGTGGGGCCAGGCGCGGGAACGGACTGCGAGCGGGGGTGCGTGTGGCCATGTGAATCTCCCGATGATGGTTACCGACGAACAGCACAGGAGGACCTTTGACAGGTGACCTCCCGGGCTTTTGTCCCGCCGTGTAACCTGCCGGGAGACCCGGACGGCACCAGCGGGGCCGGTCGGGTCTGACCAATCAGGTCGGCAGCTCTCGGACCAGCCACCCGCATCCCGCGGGCCGGAACCCTAGCCACCCATTGAGCCGAATTGTCGTATCTCCAGGAGGCGCCTCGGGCACCTGCCGGTTCTCCTTGGGAGAATGCCTAGCGCGAAGCGTGCCACGAGCGATCGATCGGGCATTCGCGCGGCGCGAGGCCAGCCACCGTCCCTTGGCGGACGTTGTTTCAAGCCATCCGGCGCTCCGATCGGCTCAGCGATCCGACAGGCGCTACCCGTGCGTCGCACCTCCGGCGCCGCACCAGGAGAGGTCATGGAATCGGTGCGGCGCCTCCTGCTGGTGCAATGCCGCGCGCGACACACTCGGCAGACCTTTGCCTCCCGCAGTACGATCCGGGATCATTCGATCCCAACCCAACCACGGGGGAGACGATCATGGGCGAAGAGATCAAGGGCTATTGCTGGCACTGCGGGGCGGGGCTGACACGCCTGGACTTCGGGCGCGAATCGCGGTGTCCCGGGTGCGACAAGGCCGTCCACTGCTGCCTCAACTGCCGCCACTATGCGCCCGGGCGCCCGAACGAGTGCATGGAGCCGCGGGTGGAGCGGGTGATCGACAAGGACAGGCCCAACTTCTGCGACCTGCTCGCGCCCAACCCCAAGGCGCGGGGCGCCGCGCCCGAGTCCGACGGCGACGCCCTGCGCGCCGCCGCCGAGTCACTGTTTCGGGGCAGCTAGCGCTGTAACCGGGGTATCCGGGCCGAGCTAGAGCCGGTCGCTGAGGTCCCGAATCGAAAAGCCGATCAACGGTGCCTCGCCCTCGCTGCGATCCGTCCCGCGCGCGAGGCCCAGCACCTTGAAGCGCTCGCCCATCGCCGAGGGCAGCAGGAGCTGCTTCGCGCCGAGCATGCGATCCATTTCGGCGGGCGACTCGGCGAGCAGCCGGTCGATCCCGCAGCCGATCAGGAAATGGGCCTGAGTCGAGAAGCCGGCGAGCTCGAAGCCGGCGGCGATCCCGGCCTCGGCCACGGCGGTGAAGTCCACATGCGCGGTGATGTCCTGAAGCCCGAGGTGCCGATAGGGATCGTCGTGGGCCTGGTGGCGAAAGTGGCACATTAGCGTGCCCATGCCGCGATCGGGCTGGTAATAGCCGCTGCGCGGATACCCGTAGTCGATCAGCAGCACCAGGCCCGCCTGCACCCGTTCGCCGAGCGCCCGTAGCCAGGGTCCGAGGCGCAGGTTGATCTCGGATTCATAGCCGGCCGCTTGGGCGAGGCCCGCGGCCTGGATGGCGGAGACGGCCGCGGCCAGCCCGGGC
>JBGSTR010000022.1:0-7830 GCA_041736365.1 Chromatiaceae bacterium
GCGGTACCTGCGACCTGGAGATGCGCCCCGTCGCCGGCGTTCACTAACGGCCCGCGCCAGCGCATGAGCCGGTCGGCGGCAGCCCCGGCAGCCTAGAAGCCCGTGATGGAATTCGCGCCCATGTTGAGCTATCCGAACATCGACCCGATTGCCCTCTCCCTTGGCCCCCTGAAGGTCCATTGGTACGGGCTGATGTACCTGGTGGGGTTCGCGGCGGCCTGGATACTCGGCCGCTGGCGGGCCTCGCGGCCGACCTCCGGCTGGACTGCGGACATGGTCGACGACCTGATCTTCTACTGCGTCATCGGCACCATCGTCGGCGGGCGCCTGGGCTACATGCTGTTCTACGGCTTCGACCAGATCCTCGCCAACCCGCTCAATCTGTTTCGAATCTGGGAAGGCGGGATGTCCTTCCACGGTGGACTGATCGGCGTGCTGACCGCGATCTACGTCTTCGCGCGACGCCACGGAATGCGGTTCTTCCAGGTCGGCGACTTCTTGGCGCCGTTGGTCCCGATCGGGCTCATGAGCGGACGGATCGGCAACTTCATCAACGGCGAGCTGTGGGGCGGCCGTACGGACGTGCCCTGGGGGATGCGCTTGCCGTGCGAGCGATTCCCTTCCCAGTGTGCCGACCAAACGCCCGAGGCCCTCTGGAGCCCCCCCGTGCACCCGTCGCAGCTCTACGAGGCGGCCCTGGAAGGACTCGCGCTGTTCCTGATCGTCTGGCTGTTCTCCAGCCGCCCTCGCCCGACGATGGCCGTCTCCGGCCTGTTCCTGCTCGGCTACGGCACCTTCCGCTTCCTGGTGGAGCTGATCCGGATACCGGACGCCCACATCGGCTACCTCGCCTTCGGCTGGCTCACCATGGGGCAATTGCTGACGCTGCCGATGCTGATTGCGGGGGCGGCGTTGCTGTTTCTTGCGTATGCAAGGCGTCCGTCCGTCTGAGAATATTTCGACCAGCAGCAGCAGGAGCTGCCGCTCTAGATTCATCCAGTATTCGACCCTCGCCCCTTCCCCCCCTTTTCCCCCTTTTGTTCGGGCGCGCCGTTTAATCCCGGTGCTGGGCCCGGAAGCGTTCTGCGACTGCGCGGCATTAGCCAAATGAGCGCACAACTATCTCGGCCTATTCCTTCTCGCGGGGGGTTTCCTTGAGGTGCTGTTTTGGTTTGCTACAACGGGTCCAGACACCATGACCTGACTTGGTTGACGAAGCTCGGGAGCATCTTAGGGGCCATGTACCGGCCGGGCGCACCAACGCCGACGAGAAGATCTGGTTCCGGTTCATCGCCATCGTCGGACTCGTTCTCGTCGGTGCCTCCGGATTGGTCATGGATTTTCCGATCTTCGGCCAGAGCTGGGGGTTGTGGCCTAGCCGAACGGGGGTAAATTTCGACCGCGCCTGGATGCACGACGAGCTAAGCACGTAGAAATCGTTTTGTGTACCGATTTAACTCGCCAGCGTCTCCGCGCCGCCGAAGCGTGACGCGCATCTCAACCCTTGCGTTCGCATGTAAATAGGCGTACACCCTCAGTCCGAGGGATTCGCGATCAACGCCCGCCGCAACGTAACGGCAAAGAAAAGGCGACGCACCGCGCATATCAATTGCCGCTTCGGTAAAGGGCTCCTCGGGGAGCCCTGTTCGGCCGCGGCTTTCGGGTTGGGGTTTTGGGACAAATAGGCCGCATGCGTATGCAGAGGCAAAGGACGCCGGGGGATATGCTCGCCCGCGCGGTAGACTGCGCGAGTTCGCTGCCTCGGGTTGACTTCTCCTTCGCGCAACAGCCCCGCTTATCCCGAGCCGCAACTTGCCGCTTATTCGCGTCAGCAATCGAAGTTCCACCGGCGACGTTCCAGTCTCGATCCGAGCAAAGATTCTCGCGCCGCCTTGGAGCACCCCGAGGCGAGCGTCTCTTCGCCTCTGCCTCCCCCCCACGGAATTTCCGGCGCGCCCGAGCTCACCTCGGGCGCGAGTCTTTAGCCTCTGTTCGTCAACCAGGGAGTCAGCCATGAAACCGAAGCAGATTGGAACCCTCGCAGTCCTCTTGTCGTCGCTCATCCTCGGGGCCGCGGGGGCGGCTGAGATCACGGTCGCGCCGGGGAGCGGCACCCTCGCAATGGCGATCGGCGGGGCGGCCAGCGGCGACACCCTGTTGCTGCAAGATGGCGGCTACTCCGGGACCGTGACCGTCAACAAGTCGCTCACCATCCGCGCGGTCAACCGCGCCACGAATGCGGTCGTCTATGGACCCGTATACATCGACGGTATAGGCCCCAACGGGGTCGGGATCAGCGTGACGCTCCAGGGACTCAAGTTTTCCGGCGACGTCAGCCCGAAACGGGCGGCGGCCGTCCGGATCCTGGAGAACGAATGGTTGTCCGGCGACCTCTATTGTTATTACTACAGATCTTCAGAGGGCGACGGATCACTGGTGATTGTCGGCAATCGCTTCGCCGTAGGCTCGAACATAAGATATGTCTATACCGATGGCGTTTACATCGCAGGGAACTCCCTGTTCGGGGGCTACATCGAGACCTACGGCTTCGCCTGGATCGTCGGCAACGATATCCGTAGTAGCACCAATGGCGTTGCGATTACGACGAAAGCCAGTGGCGGAAGCGCTTTTATCTTGGCCAATCGCGTCATTTGTCCTCAAGGCAACACTTCGGGCACTTATGCGTGTATTTATGCTGGATCTTCATTCAACCTCGTGGCCGGAAACATCGTACAAGTACCAGACCCTTATCCACTATCTTCTGGAGGACCAGTGGGCATTTATGCCGCTGACTCTGGCGAGGCGACGATCCTCAATAACGTGATCCAAGGTATTTGGACCGACTGGAACAAGGCTGACAGCGATGCGATCTCCGTCCACGCCACGGGCGGCCGCGTCGCCGGCAACATCGTCGTCGACTGGATCAGCGAAACCGGCACGCCGATCAACGCCCCGGCGACCTTTCCGTTGACTCACAACCTCTGCTTCAACACCGCTTGGAGCTGCCCGACGGGTAGCGGCAACCTGGACGCGGACCCGAAGCTCATCGACCGCTTCGATTTCAAGCTCGCCGCCGGCTCACCCGCCATCGACGCGGGCCCGCCGGACGACGGTCTGGCGGACCTGAACCGCACTCGCAACGACATTGGCGCGCACGGCGGCCCCTGGGACATTACCCAGTACGACATCCAGCGCGACCCCAGCAGCGTGGGTCCTTATGTCTATCCCCTGTTCAGGGCGGGCGGCTACCTGAGCGGCGGCATGCTCGACGTGAAGGCCCTGGGCGTGGCGCGGCTCCGTTAGGCGGCGAACAGGGAGGATGGATCATGCACACTCGATTCTATTGGATGATGACGACGCTCGCGGCCTGCCTGCTGGCCGCGGCCCTGCCTGCGGCGGCCGCCGTGAACGCCCCGATCAAGGCGGAGGGGTTTGTAGATGACCCAAACGTTCCCCGCGGCGCCGGCACACCGCTCGAATTGGACGGGACCAACCTGGACCCGCAGCGCATCGCCACCGGCCCACTTGGCCTCGCGGGCCTGAAGCTCGGCCCGCACACCCTGTACCTACGTTTCCGGGACAGCAGCGGTACCTGGTCCGATGCGGTTGGCCAGACCTTCGTCGTGAAGGACTTCGCGACCAATTCGGACACGCCGGTCACCCTGGTCCGCGCCGTGGGCGGGGTCGACGGCGGGGCACCGACTTCGCTGGTAGCCGACGACGGGGTGTTCGATGACGTTGTGGAGACGGTGACCATGCGCCGCCTGGTTGCCGCGGGCTACCACAGCGCACGCATCAGTTTCCTGGACAGCCAGGGCGTGTGGGGCGACACCACGGGCAAGAAGCCGACGATCGTCAAATTCAATCAGATCGGGATGTGGCGCCCGAGCACCGGCCGCTTCTACCTGGACATGGACGCCAGCCGGACTTGGACGGTGGGTATCGATGCGGTCACCGCGTCCTTCGGCATACCGTCCGACCGACCGGTAGCCGGCGACTGGAACGGCGACGGGTTCGACGAGGTAGGGGTCTGGCGCCCGAGCACGGGCCGCTTCTACTTGGATATGGACGGCAGCCGCACCTGGACCCCGGGCGTGGACGCCGTCACCGCGTCCTTCGGCGTGCCCACCGATCGCCCGGTCGCCGGGGACTGGAACGGCGACGGATACGACGACATCGGGGTCTGGCGGCCCAGCACCGGTCGCTTCTATCTGGACGCGGACGGCAGCTTCACCTGGACGCCGGGGGTCGATGTGATCACCGCCTCTTTTGGCATCCCCACTGACCACCCGGTGGCCGGCGACTGGAACAAGGACGGCATCGACGACATCGGCGTATGGCGCCCAAGCACGGGTCGATTCTATCTGGATAAGGACGGCAGCCGGACCTGGACCACCGGCGTCGACGCGATCACGGACCCCTTCGGCATTCCGACGGACCGCCCGGTGGTGGGCGACTGGAACCGGAACGGCGTCGACAAGATCGGCGTGTGGCGCCCGAGCACCGGACGTTTCTACCTCGACATGGACGGCAGCATGACCTGGACGCCGGGCGTGGACGCGATCACCGCGTCGTTCGGGATCGCGACCGACCTGCCCGTGGTCGGCCACTGGTAGAGAAGGGACGGAGGAGCGTCGGGGCACGCGCGCTCCTCCGTCGCGCCGCTTGCTCGCACCATCGGCTGGCTTCGTCGCATCCGGGCCTACACCGAAACACGCACCCGGCTAACTCGACAAGGAAGGGGGGATCCGTTTGATCGGCTACGGAAAACTTGCAGCCATCGCGGGGTGGCTAGTCTATGTTGCGGGCCAATCGCCGGTCTTCGCCGCGCAGGGTCCGAGCTTCGATTGCGCCAGGGCGGCGAGCTGGTCGGAGAAGGCCGTCTGCAACGATGCCGCACTGTCTGGCCTGGATCGGGAAGTCGCATCCCTGTATCGGGAAGCCAAGTCGCACGTGATGCCGTTGGCCGTGGACGTGCTGAAGGACGACCAAAAGGACTGGCTCCGTCGGCGTGAACGCTGCAAGGAGCGCGAAGACCCGCCAGGGTGTCTGTCGAATGTCTACCGGAAGAGACTGGGTGAGCTCGCCTCTTGGGCCGGTCGGCCATCTTCGGACGAGCCGGCGGAGCAGCCCCGGCCCCTGCCCGAGATCACGGGAGAGGTGGTGTGGGACGGCGACGCGGCCGGTGTGCACGAGACATGCGATTACGGAGACTACCCCTGCGTCCTCGAGCTGATGCGCTCTACCGGTGCCAGCGAGCAGGCGATGCGCTTCGGGGAGCGGGTACAAGGCTGGGCGACCGACTTCCAGGAGCTGGGATCGGTAGACGTGGTGGACTGGGTGGCAGCCTTCGCCGCGAACATCGTTCAGGGCCAAGCCCTCGTCAACGGCACCCCCGACTTTATCCCGCTGGACTACTACGACCTGACTGAATCGGACCGGATGCGCCCCGATGTTCGCGACGAGCTGGTGCGGTTGGGCGACGCCTCGATCTTCAGCAGCTACTTCGTACGCAAGGAGCCACTGCCCAATGGCTCTCGCTACATCGTCGAATCGGACTTTTCCCGCTGCAACGCCTGCCGCAACGAGGTCCTTGCGCGGGCGGAGATCGCCTACGACTTAGATTCAGCCGACGTTTTTCAGGCGTCGACCCTGCTGGGCGTGCATCCGGGGGGCGCCGCGTCGGTGAGCGCGGCCCCGACACCAGTGGAATCCGCATCCGGCGAACCTCTGGAACAGCAAGCGCACCAGACCCGGATCGAGCTCGCAGACGGCACCATTGTGACCGGCGAAACCACCACGCCTACGCTTTCGTTCGTCTCTTCACTGGGAACCGTCGAGCTCCCGTTCCAAGAGATCCGATCTTATCGGGATGAAGCCGCTACCCTCGCCGATGGGAGTGTGCTGAAGGGGCGCTTCTCGGAGGGCACGGTCGAGCTAGATACCAGCAGGGGCACGCTGAAGGTCCCGGCAAAGGAAATCGTCGCGATCTCGCCCGCCACGCCCGGCCCGGCGGCTGTTGCTGGCGCTGCACCGGCGGCCGGCCAGGGTACGTTGACGGGGCGGGTGCTCGACAACTTCGGGAAGCCCGTCGCCGATGCCACGATTCGCATCCTTGGCTCATCCATTGAGACACACACAGACGGCGTTGGACGCTACCAGTTGCGCTATGTGCCCGGCCAGTTGGCGGTTCAGGTGGAATCTACGGGATACGACCCGATCCAGTTCCCTCTGGTGCTCTCCGCGGCTACGGAGTATCCGGTCGAAGACAAGGTTCTATTGCGACTGCCGCCGGGACCGGGAGTCTTTTATTGGGATGCGGATGGCTGGACGGCGCTGCGGGAATGCTCGCTCGAGATCGCCGAGAAAATTGACCCAGGGAATCTATGGAAAGGGAGGCAGCAAAAGGAGATCTACAGTGCGGCAGGCACTCCATCACGGATCTCACCTAATCCCAATATCGTGTTTCTGGATCATCGGGTATCGGCTCGCCATGAGCTTGCAATCTTTCGTGTCGACCAACAAGGCACGATGGTGACGGACACGCAATCATCCGGTTTCGCCGGTGTGTTGGAATTAGCGGACGCTTCACCGCGAAAAGGCACCTCCCGCGTGAGTCACTCCAAACACCAGCTTTTTCCCGGCCGTACCTTTCTTTCCGGGGACTTTGGCGCGGGGGTTTATGCGATTACCGATCTTCCGGCCACTTGCTTCATGTTCCAGATTGGAAACGGAGGCTCCGAAACCGCGACTGGCGCGCACGAGGTGCCCGCGAAATCCCAGACGCTGCGCATCGATGGGAAGGAAGTACAGTTCTGGCACGCGTCCTCTGGCGACGAAGCGGTGTATTTCCGCTTCGACTCGAAAGGCTACAGAAACACCTACAGGCTGGACTGCCAGGCGCGGAGCTTCCTGTGGACTGAAAACTTCAGGATCTCGACCGGCGAAGTGACGGAGAGCTCCACGGGAGCGGAATGGAGGCCGTTAAATCCGAACAGCACCATTGCGAATACCGTATTCGATAAGGCTTGTCCGTAGATGTCGATGGGTGGGCGGCTCGCCTCCAGGAGCCGAATGGCGCACGCGAGGTGGCGCTGCGCCTGTTGGAGGATAAAAGCGGTCCGGGTCGAATGGCACTGAGATAAGCAAAGCGTCGCGGGCTGCGGGGCCCAACCGATTGACATCGTGTCATTTTTTTACGCGTATTCTTCGGATGACCGTGTTCGTGGAGGCGCGCCTTGGCGGACGCCCGTGGCTCGGGGAGCAGAGCAAAGGGCTTGAGGCGGCATTTTAAGGCCCGCGGCTCGATGCGCCTTGGTCGTACGGGAAAACGGGCCAGAATCGTATCATTTCCCGGACAGCCCCCCTGCCGTTCTGGGGCCGGCACCGAACGCGGTCGCACCTGCCGTCCGCGACATAACCGGATCGCTAGGAATTGCCGCCCCCCTGCCGAGAGGCTCGGTCAACCGCATGGTTGCCCATCCGCAATCGCCGATCCGCACCCATCGGGGGACGCACGCCAAAATCGTGCAGGGCCTCGACAATAGATCGTGACTATCCCGCCGCTTCGGCGTTTTCGCGTGAAGCCTGAGTCCCTCACCGATCGCTAGTATCAATTTCCAAGAGCTGTGAGAGGATGGATGGCCGAGAGCATGTTGCACGATCGATCCGTCCGAGACAGACGCCGCGATGGCCACGGGCAGGATCGGCAACCGGCCGACGTTGGTCTGGAACGATCCGGAGCCGCCGGTGCCTTGACGGCAGTTGAGCACCATCGACGCCGACCAGCCTGCCGCCTGAGCAGGCCGGCCCGCACAAGCCCCGGCGCGC
>JBGSTR010000212.1:0-3573 GCA_041736365.1 Chromatiaceae bacterium
GGCGCGGCGCATCTGCCGGGCATGGCCGCGGCGATCACGCCATTGCCTGTAATCGGCGTCCCCGTTCGCACATCGAGCCTGTCGGGTCAGGACTCGCTGCTCTCCATCGTGCAGATGCCGGCCGGCGTGCCGGTGGCGACCGTCGCCATCAACGGCGCGAAAAACGCAGGGATCCTCGCCGCGCAGATTCTCGGCGCCGGCGACCTGGAGGTCCGCGAGCGGGTCGCGCAGTACAAGCGGGACCTGGAAGCCATGGTGATGGAGAAGGTCGAGCGACTCGCCGCTGAATCCGACTGATCCGCCTCGACGGCGCGATCGCGCCATTACAGCCCTCCGACCCGAGCACCCGGCGCATCGCGAGCGCCCTCAAATCCGGCGCGGCCAAGCCGGCGCCGTCCAGGATTGCGCGATCCCACGCGGAATTGCGGGCCCGTTTCGGGCTATGCTCGGCGCGAGCCGGCTCCGTCACCCTCCCCGTGCAGCCGGCGGGCGCGACCTTCGTTGCACGCGCACCTAGCGGGAACCCGAGGAGTGAAGTCGTGGATATAGCCGAGCTGCTTGCCTTCAGCGTGAAGAACAACGCCTCCGATCTACATCTATCGGCGGGCCTGCCGCCGATGATCCGGGTGGACGGCGACATGCGCCGCGTAAACGTGCCGCCGCTGGAGCATCGCACCGTTCACTCGCTTGTCTACGACATCATGAACGACAAGCAGCGCAAGGACTACGAGGAGTTCCTGGAGACCGACTTCTCGTTCGAGATCCCCGGCGTGGCGCGTTTCCGCGTCAACGCCTTCAATCAGAAGCGCGGCGCGGGGGCGGTATTTCGAACCATCCCCACGAAGGTGCTGAGCCTGGAGGACCTGAAGGCCCCGGCAATCTTCAAGGATATCGTCAACGTCCCGCGCGGCCTGGTGCTGGTTACCGGACCCACCGGCAGCGGCAAGTCCACCACCCTGGCGGCGATGGTGGACTATTTGAACGACAACGAGTATGCCCACATCCTCACCATCGAGGACCCGATCGAGTTCGTTCACGCCAGCAAGAAATGTCTGGTGAATCAGCGCGAGGTACACCATCACACCCTGGGTTTCAGCGAGGCCTTGCGCTCGGCGCTGCGCCAGGACCCGGACATCATCCTGGTTGGCGAGATGCGTGATTTGGAGACCATCCGTCTGGCGATGACCGCGGCGGAGACCGGACATCTTGTGTTCGGTACATTGCACACCACTTCTGCCGCAAAGACCATCGACCGTATCATCGACGTGTTTCCGGCGGCCGAGAAGGACATGGTGCGCTCCATGCTGTCGGAGTCGCTACGATCGGTCATCGCCCAAACCTTGCTCAAGAAGGTCGGCGGCGGGCGTATCGCGGCCCACGAGATCATGGTCGGTACCCCCGCCATCCGTAACCTGATCCGCGAGGCCAAGGTGGCGCAGATGTACTCGGCGATACAGACCGGGCAGGCCCACGGCATGCAGACACTCGACCAGAACCTGAAGGAGCTGGTGCAGCGCGGGCTGGTCAGCCGCAAGGATGCCAGCTCCAAGGCGCAGAACAAGGACGACTTCAACTAGGAGACGTCGATCAAATGCCGTCCCGGCGCTTGATCGGCTCTCGGTCCGAGAGGCGCGACGCTCGGACCGCTCCATTCTCAAGCACCTAAGTTGCTTGAGATACCGGGCCATCCCCACGGACCTGGCGCTGCGTCCCGTCGGGGCCTTTTATCGCGGCACGGCGCCATTGCCGGCCCGCCGTCACAGACCCACGGAGCAGCCGATGGATCTAAAACGCAAGCTCGATCAGCTGCTCGCAACCATGTCGGAGAAGCGCGGCTCCGACCTGTTCATCACCGCCGGCTGGCCGCCAAGCCTCAAGATCGACGGGGTCATCCATCCGCTGGGCGCCCACCCGTTATCGCCCGAGCAGGCGCGGGCGATGGTCCTCGAGCTGATGAACGAGCGCCAGCGCGCCCAGTTCGACGAAACCAACGAATGCCAGTTCGCCTTCGGCGCCTCCGACCTCGGCCGCTTTCGTGTCAGCGCCTTCGTGCAGCGGGATGCGGTGGGCATGGTGATTCGGCGTATCGAGACGCGGATTCCTACCTTGGAAGGGCTGAAGCTGCCGATGCGACTGCGCGACCTGGCGATGAGCAAGCGCGGCATGGTGATCTTCGTCGGCGGGACGGGAACCGGTAAGTCCACATCGCTGGCCGCGCTCGTCGGTTACCGCAACACGCACAGCTCCGGACACATCATTACCATCGAGGACCCGATTGAATACGTACACCGGCACGACGGCTGCATCATCACCCAGCGCGAGGTGGGCGTGGATACGGCATCGTTCGAGATCGCGCTGAAGAACTCGCTGCGCCAGGCGCCGGACGTGATCCTGATCGGGGAGATTCGGACCCGTGAGACAATGAACTACGCCATCGTCTTCGCCGAGACGGGTCACCTGGTCCTGGCGACCCTGCACGCGAACAACGCCAATCAGGCGCTAGACCGGATCATCAACTTCTTTCCGGAGGAGGCGCACAAACAGCTCCTGCTGGATCTGTCGCTGAACCTCAAGGCGATTGTCGCCCAGCAATTGGCGCCGAAGAAATCTGGTCACGGTCGGCGCGCGGTGGTCGAGATCCTGATCAATACCCCCCTGGCCGCGGATCTCATCCGCAAGGGCGAGGTGCATAAGCTCAAGGAGCTGATGAAGAAGTCCCGCGAGCAGGGCATGATCACCTTCGATCAGGCGCTTTACGATCTCTACCGCAAGGGCGAGATCAGCTACGACGAGGCGCTGCGGAACGCGGATTCGGCCAACGAGGTCCGCCTGATGATCAAGCTTCAGGGCGGCGACGAGCAATTGGCGGCCATGGACAAGTCGATCGAGGGAATCTCACTGGTCGGCCACGACGGTGATTCTTCCTCTTCCTAGCTCACGTTCGGCGTTCGGGCTTCCGGCAATCGGTTAATCGAGCGCCGCATGCTCCGGCGGCTTCTCGTGAGTCAGCCTGCCGCCGAGCAGGGTCCAGGTGACCCGTCCCCGCATCCCAACCCCCATGAACGGCGAGTTGCGGCCCTGAGTAACCAGGGTGTCGTCGCTCGGCGTCCAACGACACGTGGGGTCGAAGACGCAGACGTCCGCCAAGCGCCCCGGCTCGAGGGATCCGGCGGCGACGCCGAGAATTCCCGCCGGTCCGACCGTGAGCCGCCGGATCAGCGTCGCGAGATCCAGCACGCCGTCGGACACCAGGCACAAGGCCAGCGGTAGCAGGGTCTCCAGCGCGGCCATGCCGGGGGCCGTCTCGGGGAACGGCACCAGCTTGGCGTCCGGATGGTGAGGCTGGTGATCGGAGCAGATTGCCTGAATGTCGCCAGACGCCACCGCGGCGCGCAGCGCCTCGCGGTCCGCGAAAGTACGCAGTGGCGGGATCAGGTGGCAATCGGCGTCGAAACCGTCGAGATCGTCTTCGGTCAGGAACAATTGGTGGATGCTGACGTCGGCGCTGGCGTCGACCCCGGCTTGACGCGCCTGCGACAGTTTCTGCACGCCGCGGGCCGTGGACAACCCGCG
>JBGSTR010000259.1:0-4615 GCA_041736365.1 Chromatiaceae bacterium
TCGAGATGCTGACCCGGCCGGCCGCCGAGGTCGATGCGGACGGTGGCGGCGGGCTCGTGCTGGACGAGGACCGTTACGAGGCCCGCCTAAATGGCCGCGCGCTGCGTCTCACCGCGGGGGAGTTCCGCCTGCTCGTCGCGCTCTGCCGACACCCCGGGCGAATCATGTCCCGGGCCCGTCTGCTCGAGGAGTTGTACGACGACCACCGCGTGGTGACCGACCGCTCGGTGGACACCCACGTGAAGAACCTGCGCCGGAAGCTGGCGTCGGAGTTCGATGGCCGTCAGTTCATCGAGTCGGTCTACGGCGTCGGGTATCGTTACGAGCCCGAGTGATCGTCGGGGCCGCTGGCACTCAGCGACTTATGGTTTTCCGTCGAAACGGGTAAGCCCCGGGCGAGGACCTCGTCCGCGCCTTGGGCCGCGCGCTCTTGATTGCTTCGCCGCTGTCGTTCTGCGCTCGAATCAAGCCGGTGGAACTATCGCGAATCATGCAATCGCCGTGGTCGAAGCGGACCGGGATGGAGGAAGGCGCAGTGCGCCGCGCGGAAATGCGAGGTTGCGGTTACGGGGAGCTGGGAATCGATCGCAGCGGATTGGCATGTCGGGTCGGGCGTCCCTGCCCGTTGGGGGGAAATCGCGTGCCGGCCAACCGATCAGCGGTGCCCGCGCTCCGGGGGGCCGCCCTCCGGCACACAGGCGAGCTGATCGCCGTCCGGGGGTGCGAGGCAGGTGCCCTCGATGGTGTCGTCGTGGCGACCCGTGAAGTTGCACGGATCGTTGGCCTTCATGCCTTCGCAGGCATCGATCGCCTCGGGCGGCGGGCCGCGCCGGCCCCCGTCGTCGCCGGGGCCGGGTCTGGCGGATGCGGTCGTGGCAAGGCCAGTGAGCAGCAGGACGAGTATTGCGATCGAGGTGTTGATTCGATTCTTCTGCATCTAAAGACTCGCTGATTTCGTTTAGGTGGCTCCAGGCTACGACCCGACTAAGGTGTCGGCTTGAGGGAAGCGTGAGCTAATCGTGAGGTTTCGGACTCCGCCTCTGGATTGAGTCCTCCGATGCCGGCAGGCGGATGTCAATCGCCAAACCCCCGGCGTCTGCAGCCCGGGCTCGGATGCTGCCGTGATGGGCCTCGACGATGTTGCGGCAGATCGCCAGGCCGAGCCCTGCGCCACCCTTGGCGCGCGAGCGCGAGGTCTCGACGCGGTAGAAGCGGTCGAACAGGCGCTCCAGCGACTCGGGCTCGACGCCGGGTGCCGTGTCCTCGACGCTCACACTAATCCAGGCGCCGGTGCGTGCGGCCACGACCCGAGTAACGCCGCCGGAATCGGTGTACCGCAGGCTGTTGCCGAGCAGGTTGTCCAACACCTGGCGCAGGCGCCCCCGATCGCCGTCCATCGGCAGCTCGTCGTTGCACTCCAGATACAGCGCGATGCCTTTGCGCGCGAACGCGCCCTCCATCTGAGAGACCGCGGCCTGGACGGTCTCGCCAAGGTCCAGCGCCGAGAAGCGGTAGTCCAGCGCGCCTGCGTCCGACAGGGCTAGGTCGTAGAGGTCGTCCAGCAATCGCACCAGGGCCATTAGCCGCCCTTGAAGCTGCTCCAGGTTTGCCTTGGTGCAGGGCCGGATGCCGTCGATCAGGGCGTCCAGCTCGGCGCGGGCCACGGCGACTGGGGTGCGTAGCTCGTGGGACACATCGGCCATGCCGCGGCGCCTGAGCTCCTGGTTGCGCTCCAAGGCAGTGGCCAGGCGATTGAAGTCTTCGGAAAGGGCGCTCAGCTCGTCCTGGCCGTGGTCGGCGATTCTGGTGGCGAAGTCCCCGCTGGCCAGTCGCCGCGACCCGCGTGCCAGGGTTCGGATGCGCCGCAGTAGACCTTGGCTGAACACCCAACCGAGTAGGAAAGCCAGGGAGAGCACGCCGACGGAGATCCAGGCCAAGGTGCGATTGTGCTGACTGTTGAAACGCTGGGCGAGATCGTCCTCGAACCACTGCGGGGGCGACAGCAGCAGCCAGCCGATCACCGCCCCGTCCGACTCGATCGGGAGGCGAAAGGGCACTCCGGTCGGCGGCACACCAGCCACGCTGCGGCCCTGGCCGTCCAGCAGGTGGACCCTTAGGCCCAACAGGTCCAGGGGCAAGGGCGGAGGGGGCGCCCGTGGACCGAGCGGGTGATGCGGCGGCCTTGCCTCGTCCGGTGCCCAAGCGTCCTGCGCGTGCGGGGGCAATTCCCCGCGGGGCTCCTCCGGCGGCCCGCGATGTACCTCCGGGGGAGGAGGCCCCGGGGGACGCGCGCGCTTCGGCTGGAGTGTGTCGTCGACGAAGCGCGGCCAAGCGTCGGGATTGCGCTCGAAGTACTCCCAGGAGCCGCTGCGGGCGTAAATCGGCAGCAGCGCCTCGCGCAGCGGGGCGATCCGCGTCAGCTCCTGCTGACCCAGGTAGTCGAGAAATCCGTGCTGGAAGCTCCAGCGGGCCGCAAGCGCCATGGCCAGCACCGAGACGAGGCTGGTGACGCCGAGCATGAGCAGGAGCTTCGCCGTAAGACCGATACGCATCTGTTGGGTTACCTCCCGGGACGCAGGATTGCAGATTGGGAGCGGTCGAACGACCCCTTGCATCGAAACTCACGGTTTCCTCTCAATCTCCCCCCGGTTTGCCCAAGCTCGCCGCGTATCTTCTCGACCAGAGCAGCCGGCCGCGTGCCGCCGAGCCGATTCAACTTCGCCGGATCAATTTTTCAGGCAAACCAGATGGCAATCAGCAGCATCGATGGATGTATCGGATGCGGGGCCTGTGTTCAGTCCTGCCCGACCGACGTCATCCGCATGGACCCAAGCACCGGCAAGGCCGTCATTCAATACGTGGCCGACTGCCAGATCTGCCATCTGTGTCGAATGTATTGCCCGGTCGATGCCATCACCATCACGCCGGACAAGTCGATACCCGTTGTCGTCTCCTGGGGGTGAACGTGAAATCCGATACCAACAAGTCCCGGCTGATCGTCTTGGCGCTAATACTCATCCTTCCGCCGCTGCTGCTCCTCGGGCTGGGGGACTACCCCAGGCGCTCGCTGCTGAAGGAAGCGCTTTCCGCGCTGACCCTGGTCGCCTTCTTCCTAATGTTCGGGCAGTTTCTGCTCGTGCGCGGCGTGCGGTTGGTGACCGAAGGGGTCAGGTACGGCCGGCTGTTGAGTCTGCACAAGGTCATCGGCTATTCGGTGGTGGGCCTGTTGCTTGTTCATCCCTTGCTGATCGTGCTGCCGCGCGCCTTCGAAGGCGGCATATCACCCCTGGAGGCATTGACGAAGATCCTGACCACCGTCGACAGCCTCGGCGTTGTCCTGGGAATGATCTCCTGGGTGCTGATGCTGGTGATCGGCGCCACCTCCCTGCTGCGGGCCAGGCTCGGACTGGACTATCGCACCTGGAAGCTGGTGCACGCGCTGCTGTCGGTCCTGCTGGTGGTCAGCGCGTCCTGGCACGCCATCGACCTCGGCCGACACACCGACGCGGCCGTCTCGCTGCTCGTGCTGGCGCTGGCCTGCGCGGCGGTGCTGGTGGTGATCCGGCAAACCGTCTCCGACTATCACAAACCCAAGGTGCTCGCCCATGAACGATCCGCATGAGAACAACGGCATGTCGCGCCGGCGCTTCCTGACGCTGGCCGGTGGAACGGCCGGGTTGGCGACGTTGGCGGCCATGGGTATGGCCCCGGGCTGGGGCGAGAACCGTGCCACCGTCGACCCGGATGACATGGACAAACGGACCCTCCAGACCGACGTGCTCGTGATCGGCGGCGGTATGGCCGGTCTGTTCGCGGCCGTCAAGGCGCACGACGCCGGCGCCCGGGTGATGGTCTTGTCCAAGGGGCGGCTCGGCTCGTCGGGGCAAACGCCGTTCGCCAAGGGCATCTTCGCGTTCGACGACCGCGAGGCGGGCATCTCGCTCGACGCCTTCGTGGCCGAGGTGTCGCGCTCCGCGCTTGGGACCAACAATCCGGTCTACACGCGCCAGATGGCGGAGCATTCCGCGGCCAGGGTCGCGGAGCTCAGGGAGTGGGGCTTCTTCGACTCTCCGCTCTACAACAAGGCGTTCTCGCGGCCCATGGAGACGCGCGGCATCCCCCTGATCGAGCGGGTCATGGTCACCCACCTCATCGAGCACGAGGGCCGCATTGCCGGTGCCGCGGGGTTCACGCTGGACGATGGGCAGTTGATCCAGGTTTCCGCCAAGAGCGTGATCCTGTGCACGGGCGCCGGCGGCTTCAAGCCCAGCGGATTCCCGATCTGCGACCTGACGCACGACGGCACCGTCATGGCCTATCGGATCGGTGCCAAGGTCACCGGAAAGGAATGGAACGACGGTCACCCGGGCCAGTCCGAGAACCCGGCCGCCTGCTTCGACGGCTGGCACGGCATGTTCGAGCGCAAGCCCGGCGTGACCGGTGTCGGCATTCGCCACGATCTCGGCGTGGAGTTGAACTACCTCGCTTACACCAATGGCACGCCCCTGCCGCCGGGGCCGCCGGACATGATGGCGGGGAAGCTGGACGGGGGGCCGTACAGACCGCAGGGGTTCGACCGCCCGCACGGGCCGCCTCCGCCACCTGACGGTCGACC
>JBGSTR010000297.1:0-5928 GCA_041736365.1 Chromatiaceae bacterium
GAGAGGCCTTTCGGCTGCTGCGTCGCCTGACCCGCGACGGTGACGACATCGACACCCGGCGCGCGCTGGCCGAAGCCCACCCGGTCCTCCTCGAGCTGTACCTGGAGCAGCGCGCGACCTCCGCCGGGCCTCGTTAGGCAAGTCTGACCGGCGCCTCGACCAACCGCTTCGCCTTTACCGCCAGCGACTCCGGGAAAAGGATGCCGCTGAGACAGGGGAGCACGGGGCGCCAGCGAATCGAGGCGCGTGAGGGTTCTCGTGGGTCGGCGCCCCACGGCGAGTGGACTTGGAACGGCCGTGGGCCAACGTACGTACGCCGCCGGATCGACGAGGTGAGAGAATGACGCGGCGCCGCGTATCGGCAGCGCTTTCCTCGCCGACGACAGGAAAATGTGCCGGGAACATCGACATGAAGCTCGACAGTGACACCATGCTGCGGGTCGTGGCGGAAGCCACCCGGACGGTACGAGAGGAGCTGACCGAGGTTCGGCTCCAGGTCGAGGGTGAGATCCCGCAGGGGATCGACGGTGTCCTGTATCGCAACGGGCCAGGCCGCTTCGAACGCGGCGGCACACGCTATGGTCATCCGTTCGACGGCGACGGCCACATCGTCCGCCTCGACATCGGCCCGGAGGGCGTGCGCTTCAGCAACCGCTTCGTGCGGACCCGCGAGCTCGTTGCCGAGGAGCAGTCCGGGCGCATGCTCTACCGCGCCTTCGGCACCAATCTGCCGGGCGGGCTGCGCACCAACCTACTGCGGATGCACATCAAGAACGCGGCCAATACCAGCGTGATCTGGCACGGTGGGCGGCTCCTGGCGCTGTGGGAGGGCGGGCCGCCGCATCTGGACCCACATTCGCTCGCGACCCTCGGCCCCGAGTCCTTCGGTTCCCGGCTGTGTACCCGGGCCCGCGGTCCCGTCGGATGGTTGGCGCGCCGACTTGCGCCGCTGCTGCCCTTCTCCGCCCATCCGCGCCTGGACGCCGACACCGGCGAGCTGATCAATTTCGGTCTCGTCTTCGGCAGGCGCAACCGGCTGATGCTGTATCGCGTCGATCGTGGGGGCCGCATGGCCGAACCGGAGTCCTACGACCTGCCGCGCTTCAGTTTTGTGCACGACTTCGCCGTGACGCGCCGCTGGCTCTGCTTCTTGCTGCCCCGGGCGGATTACGACGTGCCCCGGGCCCTGCTCGGCCTAAAGACGCCGATCGGCTCTCTGCGCATCGCCACGGAGCACCCAATGCAAGCGCTGCTCGTTCCGCGGGCAGCCGGCGCGGTCGCCAAGAAACCAGTCTTGATCGAGTGCGTTCCGGGGTTCGTCTTCCACGTCGCCCAGGCATTCGACCGCGACGACGGCCCCCTGCAGCTCGACGTGGTGCGCTACCGCGAGTTTCCGGCCTTCGATGACTTCGAGTCCCTGTTCCGGACGCCGCACGCCGGCATGGTGCCGCGTCTGGAGCGCCTTACGCTCGACACCCGGGCACGGCGCTGCGAAATCGAGCCATGGGGTGAGCAAGCCTTCGAGCTGCCTACGACGGCGCCGGGGGCCTTTGGGGTGCCGCGGCGCTTCGTCTATGGCATTGGCGCCCCGCCCGAGCGCGACGTGCCCTATTTCACCGCGATCCAGCGCCTGGACACCGAGACCGGCGAGATCCGCGTACGCGACTTCGGGCTCGACCTGGCGGGGGAGCCCATTCCGGTACCCGGCGCCGACGAGTCCGAGGGCTGGCTGCTCAGTCTGGTGCATCGCGCGGGACGCGATCGCACCGATCTGGTCTGCCTGCGTGCCTCCGACTTGGCGATTCAGGCAACCATCACCCTGCCCAGTCTCATTCCGATCGGCTTTCACGGCTGCTGGGTGCCGCGCGCCGAGCTACCGGGTCTTCACGCACGGCCTCGCCCAGGTTCAATTTGATCACCGCGAGGATCCGGACGTCGACCTTGGTTGTCCTCGAGGAGCCGAGGCGCTCGAGCTTCCCGGTTTCTACTACCCGCAACAGCTTTACGCGCCTAGTCAGCGCCGCTGAAGGCCCCGATCCCATCCGAAAAGTTCGTTGGCGATCAGGTTTTCGGGAAGCGTGGCGCAACACACCGGAATGTGCGGCCGGTCCGGCGCAAGGCGATTGCGCGCGGCGGCGCGGTACTATGCCCAATCTTTCGGAGGCGACTCGTTGAAACGCCGCGTGAATTTGGGGTGCCTTGGGAATTGCTGAGGGCGTCAGTGGTACGGCAACCGGACGCAGACGCGCCGCGCCTTCCCGCCGGTCGCGGATCTGTGTCACCATGCGGCGGCAGCGCGTGATGACAAGCAGTACGCCACTACGCCTCACGCATCGTACTGCGGTGCCATAGACCTCGGCGATCGACGGCTCGACGAGCACCAGCCAGCCGAGGCTCGGGATCTACACCTTGCGGACGGATCCGGGTTGCCGGGGGTCTCGTTCGGCGCCAAGATCGAGCAAACGCTTGTCTCTCTCTACCCCAGAATCGACACCCGCACACCCGCGCCATGCACACAGCGAATCAAATTCAGATTTCGCGGGATTGTTCGAAGGACAATCACACGGAGGCAACGATGTCGAAACACGAAGCGCGATCGCATTCGCCGTCAAAGTTTTGTCTTTTTGGTTTTTATACGCTTTTCTTCTCCTCGCTGGGACAGTCGCCGTGCGTGCTCGGTGCAACACCCGCACCGAGGCTAAACGTTCTCTTTATCTCAGTGGACGACCTAAGACCGGAGCTGGGCGCCTATGGCGTACACGAGATTCAGACGCCGAATATCGACCGACTTGCAGAGCAAGGTACCAGATTCACTCGGGCATACGCGCAAATGGCAACGTGCTCACCCTCCCGAACTTCGGTGATGACCGGTCTGAGACCGGATACAACGCGCGTTACGGACCTCAAGACCCACTTTCGCGACACGGTCCCATCGGTTGTAACGCTCCCGGAGTACTTTCAGCAATACGGTTATGAGGCCCAGGGCATCTGCAAGGTCTATCACGTCCAACACGACGACTCTCAGTCTTGGTCAATACCGTACACCGACTATTTTGGGCCGTTCCCGAATCCGACAGGCCCAAAAGGTAAAATTCTACCCTACGCCGCAATCGACAAGCCCGAAAACGCCTTTACCGACGGTATGTGTGCCGACGCCGCGATGGACGCGCTGCAAAACCTGAATGGCAAACCCTTCTTCCTGGCTGTCGGGTTCAAGAAGCCGCATTTGCCCTTCTTTGCGCCGCCAGCGTATTTCGATATGTACGATCCCGTCGCGATTCCGGCAGCGAGCAACCCATTTCGCGCCGTTGGCGCACCGGATTTCGCGTTCGACGACTCCAGCGAGATCCGTTCGTACAGTCGAATACCGTCGGACGGGCGGCCTTTCAGCACCAACCTCCGGCGTGGGTTGAAACGCGGTTACTATGCGGCAACCAGTTTTGTCGATGCCCAGATCGGGCGCCTCCTGTCAGAGTTGGAGCGCCTAGGGCTAGCGAACGAAACACTGGTCGTGCTGTGGGGCGATCACGGATGGCATCTCGGCGAGCAAGACGAATGGGGCAAGCACACCAACTTCGAAGTTGGGACGCGCGTTCCCCTCATCATTCGCGTTCCCGGCAAACAATCACGCCAGACTTCGACGGAAATCGTCGAGCTGGTCGATCTATTTCCGACCATCTCCGAGCTGGCCGGGCTTCCCATTCCCTACGCGAAACAACACGGAGGCTATCGCTTGGAGGGCGACAGCTTCGCCGGCTTGATGGACGATCCATTGATGCCGACAAAACGGGGGGCAATCAGCCAATGGATCAAGGGAGAACACGTCGGTCGCTCAATTCGGACCGACCGCTATCGTTTCACCGAATGGGTGAATGGCAACAACTCGAAAGTCTATGAGCTGTACGATCATCAATTGGATCCGTCGGAGACGGTGAACGTTATCTCGGACCCTGGCTACTCCTCGCTCATCCCGGACTTGAAGTTGGCCCTTGCGCGCGGGGGCCGGCGAGATCTACCGCCGAGCCTGCTGTCGGATGCCCCGCTCAACGGCTGCGGCGCACCCTCGTATAACCCCGCTTCGGAGCCTGCGATTCACGTATGGGAGAACTGCGTCGCGCCGGACGGCCGGCGCTCGTGGTCAGTGAGTGCAAGCGGTGGCGGCAGCCGCACGGCGGTAGACTATAAGGGCACGGTAACCTCGAGCGGGGCCTTAACCAGCGTCGGAGAAGAGTTGGGCTCACTGGAAACCGCCGACCTGCTAGACAAAGTCAGGTCCCGACGAATCACGTATCAACTTTCGGTGAAATCAAGCGGGCGCGACCAGTTTGGATTCGACTCCGCGGACGGCGAGAGCGTCTGCTTTGGCGCCGATCTGCCATCCGGCGTCCCGGTTCGATTCGGACCCCAGGGCGCGCTGGTAAGCGCGCCTTTCGATCTGACTACCCTGGGTATTTGCGATCTTTCGCCGCCGTGGAACACCTGCGGCGCGCCTTCCTACGATCCAGCGACGGAGACCTCGGTACGAATCTGGGAGAACTGCGACGCGCCTGCCGGCAGGAGCTCCTGGTCCGCGCTCGTCAGCGCTGGCGGCAGCCTTCGCACAATCACCTTCGAAGGCACCATCACCTCGAGTGCGGCGTTAAGCGACGTACGCAGCGAGTTAAACTCGATAGACGCCAGCGACCTACTTCGCCAGTCCGGGCCCGGGGAGATCGACTATCGGCTTAAGGTTGGGTCACCCTGGTTCGATCAGCTCGGATTCGACTCCGTGGATGGTGCAACCGTCTGCTTCGGTGTCGATCTACCCGGGAATGTTCCAATCCATTTTGGTCCCGAGGGCATATTGGTAAGCCCGCCGGTCAGTCTGCCGGACCTTGAACCCTGCATTTAGACATCGTCCAGCAGCGGCTAGGCGGTCGCGTCGGCGGCGAAGATGCGGGCAATCAGCAGGCCGAACCAGGGGGTGAACGCCTGCGGCCGGCGCTCGAGCGCACGGCGTATGGCCGCGATGTCCATCCAACGCCAAGCGCCCACCTCGTCCGGATTCGGACGCGGATCTTCTACCAGGCGCCCCCAGTAGACGTGTAGGTATTCGTGCTCGATGAGGCCCGAAACCGGGTCCTGCGCACGATAGATGAGCTGCATACGCTCGGACAGGTGCGCCTGGACGCCGAGCTCCTCACCCAGACGGCGCATCGCGGCCCGCTGCGTGCGCTCCCCGGGTCGCGGATGGCCGCAACAGCTATTCGACCAGCGACCGGCGAAGTGGTACTTGCCGTCTGCCCTGCGTTGCAACAAGAGTTGATCGTCGGCGTTGAACACCAGGATCGAAAACGCTCGGTGGAGCTGACCGACGCGGTGGACATCGAGCTTCCCCGCGTCGCCCAGCGCGCGGTCGCTCTCATCCACCACGATCACCCTCTCCAACTGCTCGAGGCTGGGGGCGGATGCGCGCCTTGCGGGGGCGTCACGCGGGACTATGGCAGCCTTCAAGCCATCATCTCCATTCTCTGCGCGCGGGCCGCTTGCGTTGCTCGCGTCGCTCGCTCACCGCGGCTTGGATGCCATCGGCGTCCAGACCGCATTGGGCGAGAATCTCGGCGCGACTCCCATGCTCGAGGAATCGATCCGGCAGCCCCAGGGCAAGTAGCTCGGTGCGCAGGGCGCGACGCGTCAGCGCCTCGCTCACGCCGGAGCCGGCGCCGCCGCAGAGCGCGTTGTCTTCGACCGATACCAGTAGCTCATGACCTGCGGCAAGCCGCGAAAGCAGGGCCTCGTCGAGCGGCTTGACCCAACGCATGTCGACCACCGTCGCGTCGAGCGCCTCCCCCGCCTTCAGCACCTCGGCCAGCAAGGCACCGAACGACAACAGGGCAACCCGCCTTCCGCGCCGCAGAATCCGACCGCGCCCGATCTGCCAGGGCTCGC
>JBGSTR010000033.1:0-3773 GCA_041736365.1 Chromatiaceae bacterium
CCCTGCCCGCGGCCGCTCCGCCCGCGAGGGTCCCCAATCGTGCGATGGCCGATCGAGCGTGGTGAAACGGGCTGTTCATGGCATCGTGCCCCTGCGCTGAATTACTGGGTCAATGCGAGTGTCGCCGGGCGTTCGCGCCAGTCGCCCGGGGCATCGGAGACGATCTCGGTAAGATGGATCGCCTCGTCATTGATCTGGGTGATTTGTCCGTTGTTCATGCCCAGGTAGTTGCCGACACGCACACGGTGCAGGGTGCCGTCCTGGGTGCGTACGAGACCCCATCGTGTCTGGTTCTGCTCCAGCGTGCCGACCATTCGCAGGCTATCCAGCGCATAGCCCTCGAGCTCTTCCTTGCGTCGCAGCGGATCGGGAGCGAGCTGATTGGTCTGCACCACCGCGGCGAGCTCTTCCGGCCGCGTATCCTCGACGAACGGATCGCGGCGGCCCGCCGCATCGTAGACGAAGGTGTTGATCTGCTTGATCTCCGGGAGCTGCTCGATGGGGCCCGGATCGCGCAGCTTGACCTGCTCTACGTAGGTCTCGAGATCACTCATGTCGCCGCCGCCGCAGCCCGCGACCGTCAGCGTCAGCGACAGCATCAGCCCCGTGATGCGCCACGACCTCATTTGGCCTCTTCCTCTTCGAGATAGCGATAGGTCTTTACCGTCGCTTGCAGCGAAAGCTTGGCCCCTGCCGCGCCGGTGCCCTTCGCGGCCCCGGCGGCGTTGGTGATCTTGGCATCGTGAATGGTGACGATGCGGGGCAGGGCCGCCAGGCCGCTGATGAAGTTCCCGAACTCGTGATACTCGCCGGTCACCCGGATGCGAATCGGCAGCTCCGCATAGAAGTCCTTGCTCAGCTCCCCCTCCGGCTGGAACAGCTCGAACTCCAGTCCGGCGGCCAATCCGGTCTGGGACACATCCACCAACAGCGCGGCCACCTCGGTCTTGTCCGGGAGCTGGCGCAGCATGGCGCCGAAGGACTCCTTCATCTCCTCGAGCTGCTCGCGGTAGGCATTGAGGTTCGCTGCCTTGCGCTCCTTGGCCTCGAACGAGGTGCGCAGCTCGGTCTCCTTGGCGCGCACCTGGTCGAACTTGGCGATCTGGTCCTTGGTGTCCAAATAGTAGGTCGCGGCACCCAGGCCGATGCAGCCGACGAGGATGACAACCGCCTTCACCGTCAGCGGCCATTCGCCGACGTTGCTCAGGTCCAGCTCGTTGAGATCGCTGATCTGCATCGCTCTTTACCCTGCCCCGGCGCCGATACCCGGCCCTCTGGCGGCGACCCCGTCCTCGGGCGTGGCGGTGGTTTGGATCTGATCGAATGACAGGCGGAAGTGGCTCATGCCGGTGCCGGTCTTATCCTTGTTCTCGATCAGCAACAGGTGCGGATTGCCGATCCAGCGCGATTGCTCGATGTTGCGCATGAAGGCAGAGACCCGGGCGTTGGACTGGGCACGACCCTCGACCACCACGGCGCGGCCGCTCTGCTCGAGCTGGGTGAGATAGACACCCTCCGGCACCGCCGACACCAGATCGTCGAACAGTCGTACCACCTCCGGGCGGCTCTCCTGAAGCTGCTGGATGATGTTCATGCGGGCCAAGAGACTCGCCTTGGTCTCCTCCAGCTTCTTGATTTCCTTGATCTGGAGCTCGATCTTGCCGATCTCCTTCTCCAGATAACCGTTGCGAGCCTGCTGATCGCTGATCCGGCCCTCGATCAGCAGGTGCACCAGCAGCGCGACGAGCAGGGTCGCGCCGGCGGCAATCGCGCCCGCGACCGCAAACTCCAGGCGACGGCGCTTGCGCTCCGCCTCGCGCCATTGAAGTAGGTTGATGCGGGCCACTAGTCGAACCCCCGCAGTGCGAGGCCGACGGCAATCATCATCCCCGGCGCCTCGCGCATCAGCTCCTGGGACTTGATCTTCGGCGACACCGACATGTGCGTGAACGGATTGGCGATTGCCGTCGGCAGGCCAAGGCGCTCTTCCACCAGCTCCTCGATGCGGCGGATGCTCGCCACGCCCCCGGCCACGATGACTTGGTCGACGCGGTTGAAGGTCGTGCCGGAATAAAAGAACTGCAGCGCGCGCCCGATCTGCTGAGCCAGCGCCTCCTTGAACGGGCCGAGCACGTCTGTGTCGTAGTTTTCCGCCACGTCCCCGTCGAGGATTCTTTGCGTCGCCTGCTCGCGGGGGAACCCGTAACGGCGCTGGACCTCGTCGACGAGCTGCTGGCCGCCGAAATTCTGCTCGCGCGTGTAGACGATCTGCCCCTGGTGCAGCACGTGCAGGGTAGTCGTGGTCGCACCTACATCGGCGATCGCGACGGTCTGCTCCTGGTTCTCGGCGTCGTGTCGCCCGAGCAGCAGGGTGCAGGCGTTTTCCATGGCGTACGCCTCGACGTCGACCACGGCGGCCGTCAGTCCGGCGATCTCCAGCGCGCTGACCCGATCCTCGACATTCTCGCGGCGCGACGCCGCGAGCAGCACGTCGACCATCTCCGGATTCGACTGCGACGGACCGAGCACGTCGAAGTCGATGTTGACCTCCTCCAGCGGATAGGGGATGTACTGATCGGCCTCGAGCTGGATTTGGGCCTCCATCTCCGCGTCGCTCATCGCCCCGGACATGGTGATGACCTTGGTGATGACCGCGGATCCGGATACGGCCACCGCGGCGCGCCGGGTCTTGGTTCCGGCCTTGGCAACGGCCCTGCGGATGCTTTGTGCGATGGCCTCCGCGTCGGCGATCTTCTTCTCGACCACCGCGTTGACCGGCAGCGGCTCCACCGCATACGCCTCGACCCGATACAGGGCCGCGCTGGAGCCGGGACTCTGCGAAAGCTCGATCAGCTTGATCGCCGTCGAGCTGATATCGATGCCCAAGAGGGCGGTTTTTTTGCGGGTGAGCCCGAACATGAGGATCTGTAGGATGTCTATCTCAAGCGCGGGAAAATTGATGCAACTTCTAAGATAACCCCGGTAACGACCCTAAACTAGCCGTCTTCCCGTACCATCTGCACGGTGGCGTGCAGGAGATCACATTATAACGGCCGGTTTTTCGACAACGGCGTGCTAGGTCGCAGTTTAGGATCTTCGTCGGCGCGCGTATGCGAGTCATTCGGGGCTCCGCCCGAGGCGCCGAATACGCGGTAACGGTGCGCACGAGAAACGGGGTAGATGCGCGCGGGGCAATGCGCGCGCGGTCGAAAACTCGGAGGAGCGGACGCATGGCCGGACGAGAACGAGCCAATCCGGTGCGCCGGCGCATGGCCTACGAGGCCGCGCGCATCATCGTGGAGCAAGGCGTGCCCGATTGCGAGCGAGCGCGCCGCAAGGCCGCCGAGCGCGCGGGCGTTGTCGACCGGCGCAACTGGCCCTCCAACGAGGAGATCCAAGAGGCGCTGGCGGTGCAGAGCCGCTTGTTCCAGGGCGAGGCGCGCAAGCGCGAGATCGAAAAGCACCGTACCCAGGCCCTTCAGGCTATGCGCGCCTTCGCGGCCTTCTCGCCGCGACTGGTGGGGCCGGTACTGACCGGATCGGGACCGGAGCCGCTGGCGGTGCAGTTGTTCCTGTTCGCCGAGAGCCCGGAGGACGTGGTCTTCGCGCTGCTCGACCAGCAGATACCCTGGCAGGAGCGCGAGCGCGCCTTTCGTTATGCGGGAGGCGAGCGGCGCACCCACCCGGTGTTTCTGTTCCTGGCGGGCGAGGTCAACGTCGAGCTGATCGTGCTGCCCGCGCTGGCGCAGCGCAATCCGCCGTTGGACCCGCTC
>JBGSTR010000324.1:0-18735 GCA_041736365.1 Chromatiaceae bacterium
GCCTGCGGCCGCGGGCGGGGGCGGTAATTGGACGCATGATCGATCAAGGCCTGCACGTGACCCTGCTGACCGGCGACCGGCGGGCGAGCGCCGAGCAGGTCGCCTCCCGACTGGGGTCCGTGGATGTAATCGCCGAGGTGCTGCCGGATGCCAAGGAGCGGGTAATCGCCGGATTGCAGCACGACGGCCTGAGGGTTGCCATGATTGGCGACGGCGTCAACGATGCGCCCGCCTTGGTGCGGGCGGATGTCGGTATCGCCATGGGCAGCGGTACGGATGTCTCGATCGCGAGCGCCGATATTGTGCTGATGTCGAGCGAGCTGGACCGCGTCGCGGAGGCGGCCGAGCTCTCGCGACGGACGCTGCGCACCATTCGCCAGAACATCGGGATCTCCATCGCATACAACCTTGTCATGGTACCGTTGGCGATGGCCGCGCTCGTAACACCGCTGGTCGCGGCCATTGCGATGCCGCTGAGCTCAATGGCGGTGATCGGCAACTCAGCGCGAATCCGCAACCTTTTCAAGTAATGCAACGGCCCCTCTTGCCCTTCGACCGACGCCCGGGCGGGCGCAACGTCGACCTTCACCATCATCCGTGTGGAGATTCGCAGTCACCATGGAAGTGATCTACGGCTTGATTCCAGGCATGTTGATCCTCGGGGTCGTGGCCGTCGCCGTCCTCTTCTGGGCCGCGCGCGGCGGACAATTCGACGACTTGGATGGCGACGGCCAGAGAATCCTGCTCGACGAGGACGACGTCGACCCACGCCGACTTCCCGATGCGGACCGGGATGAATCCGACCTGAAGGAGACCCCGGAGGAACCGGTGAACAAGCTTAAAGACCGCGACGGGTCCAATTCCTGAGCGAAAGCGGGACGCTTTCGGGCGTTTGGGTGCTCTGGAAGGGTGAGATCGCTTTGGATAACGGGAAGCGGTGGCGCGAAGGCGAGCTGTTGAAAGTCGGCGGAAAATGCCTTAACGTTCGCGATCGACTAGCGGAAGTTATCTTTTTTGTATGCCTTCCGTTGACGAAGTTTTGATGGCGGAGCCAAATCTCTTCCCAGTGTCTCGGATTTGCCGGTTGCATACGGCCGACGATGTTCCCACATCGGCGACTACAGACCATCCTGCGGGATCTACCATCTTTCCTGCAACAACGGGTTACGCGGCTTCGACCTAAGTCTTGCGAGGCACGCCGTTCAGCGTCCAAGAGGATCTTTATATGAGCGACGAAATCGATATCTCTCGAAGGAAAGCCTTCCACACCTTTGCGCTTGGAGCCGGGGCGACTGTTGCCGGATTAGGTGCGTCCATCCCAGCGGCCCAGGCCGCCGGGGCTTCGTCCATTCTCACCGTGGGAGTCGGCGGACAGTACGCGACGATTCCGCAAGCGCTCAGAGCGGCGGCAGGCGCTTCCGCTGCGGATCCGTACATCATAATGCTGCTTCCAGGTACCCACGACCTGCGAAGCCGGCAGCGGCCGTTAACGATTCCGTCCTGGGTGACGTTGATGGGCTACCATCGCCGCTCCGTCGAAGTTCTTCTGAATGGCGGCGGCTCGATCGCCGTGACCAGCAACAGTGCGATTTCCGATATCACCTTTCGGTACCAGGGCGACCGGGCCGCCTTGCTTCACAACGCGACGGGATTTCTGAACAATTTCGAGCTGAGCCGAGTCACGATCTACGCCCAGGGAGCGGGAGCCGCCATCGACTTGACGTCCTGGGTCGACAACGAGGTCATGTTCTATGACCTGCTGATCGTCACCGAGGCGATTGGCATCGCGATGCAACGCGGTGGATTCTTGCAGGTCTACAACAGCCGCATTGCACTCGTTGGCGAGAACACCGGTACCTTCCATTGCGGCTATTTCTTCCCGCAGTACACCCGGATGTGGATTTTCGGCGGGATGATCGGAACCGGTTACGGTTACCCCAACGTATCGGATCCCGGACAACACGTGGTCGGTATCTACTGCGGCCAGGATATGAAGGGACGGGTCGAGATGCGCAGCGTCTGGAGTATTTGCCGCAACGAGCTTGCGGGCGCCGGAGATGTGGTCAACTGCGTGCGTATCGCGGCGTTGACCGATGACGCCCGAGTTCGCGCGTTCGCCTGTTATCTCCAAGCGGAATCGCCCAGCGACGCGGCGGAGAATCACTCCGTGCATGTCGTAAGTGCTGGCAGGTTCGAGACCCATGGCAACAGAGTTCGCGAATTCGGCGGATTGCAGGCATTCGGCGGCGCGCAGACCGGCGTATCGCATTACTCGACCGCCGACAACGGCTCGCTCCTGCGGGCGGAGAGCGGCGGCCTGATCCTGCTCGACGCATCGGCCGGTCCGTTTACGCTGACGCTCGCCTCGGGCTGGGTGCTTGAGGGCGAACAGTATATCTTCAAGAAAATCGACCGCACGTCGAATGCCGTAACCATCCAGGCCGGGCTCGATTGGTCCATTGAAGGGGCCAAGAGGCGATTATTGACGGCACCGAATCAGACCTTGCATCTGCGCTCCGCGTCCAACACCTGGTGGATTACCTGATCGTTTAGGCGGCCCCCGGTGGCTGCTTTTTTTGGCGGCCCCTTGTAGACTTCACCGGCGCCACCGCGGATTGCGTTATGGCACCTGCCGAATCCATGGCGCGCGGTGAATCCGCTCGAATGGAGGTTGGCAGTGTTGCCTTAAGCAACTTCGGAATTCGTGTACGAGAACACGAATCCGAGTATCGCTTGTGTGCACACTGTCGCGACTCGATACGCACGTTCGCCCCGCAGTCGTGACGGCAGCACTTGTCTGTAGGGGAAACACCGGGTCTATTCGGATTCATCGCTCCCGCGTAAGCTTTGCGTAATGTGGCGCGAGTACGCTTGCCGAGCCTGATTCCGGGGTATCGGCACAGGACCGATGGATGCGGCCTTTTTTTTGGGCGAACGCCGTGCGGGAGCCGGCAAGCGGTAGCCCGTCCCGGGAGTGGCAATCCCTATCTCGTACACTTCGCGAAGCCCCGTTACACGACCTAGCCAAAGGTAGTCTTCCGTGACGATACAGTCCGTCGGCGAAACTGGACCGCGCGTAGATCGTGGCGCTACGAATACGCGTCCGTTCTTTATTATCGGTGCGCCACGTTCAGGGACCACGCTGGTGGAACGGATTCTGAATCGAAATCCAAGAATTGTGATTCCCCCTGAAACGGGGTTCTTTCGCTTTCTGGATATGTTGGGTCTCCTCAACGTCGACAGCCCTTCCCGGGAGGAGCTCCTAAATGTCGTCCGCGCCTATGAGCGCGAGAAGCGATTCCCGTACCTCGGGCTGGATGAAGCGGAGGCGGAGTCGGAACTGCTCAAGAACGCCTCGAGCTACGCCGATATCTTCGTCAATCTAATGGAGCGCTTTCGCAGGACCGAAGGTAAAGAGCGGTGGGGGGAAAAGACCCCAAGTCACTTGTTGTACGTCGATAGTATTCGGGAGTGTTTTCCGAATGCCTTGTTCATACTCGTGGTGCGCGACGGGCGAGCCGTGATCGCGAGTCAGTTGAAACATCCGGTTTGGAACTGGGATCTACTCCAAGCGACGCGACGCTGGTCGCGAGACGCCAAGGTGATGATGCGGATAATGGCGCGACTCAATAAGGATCGGCTATTTGTGGTCAGATTCGAAGAGCTTGTGCAGGATCCGGAAAAGGTGACGCGGGCGATGTGCAAGTTTCTCGGAGAAGAGTTCGATCAAGAAATGATCAGACCGTCGCGGTCGAGCACCGAGACGCAGTCGCAGAAGGATCAGTATTACGGTCGTTCATGGATGCAGAAGAGCAGGGGCGCAATCGACAACACGCGGGCAAACGACTGGCACAAGGAGTATTCGGCGCCGGAATTGAAGCTGGTCGAAAAGATGATTGGATCTGAATTGAAAAAACTGGGATATGCATTGGAGAATCCCGCGGCTCCGGCATGGCCTATCTTGTATCTTTATCAAGAAGTGAAGACGATACCCAAGCGAATCTGGAATCGCTTGCATCGAAGAGGAAAATTCCCGATGGAGGAGAGAGTTTAACTCCTAAGACAGATGGGATACTTGGGCAAGCAGCGGACGGCCGTAAGCACCAAGAGACAGGGCGAGCCTGGTCTCCACCCATCCGTTCCAGTCCGCGGAGAGGGCAAAATCTCTCCGCCCGCACTCGGGAGCGGGTGCGACGCCGCGGGACAAGTGAGTCGGTGGGACGTGTTGCCGGATAAGAGCATGGATCTACAACTGCTATCGCGAGCCGAAGCGCCAAGCATCGACATTGATGCGTGGCGAGAGCTTTGCGAGCGTGCAGTGGTTGCAAATCCGTTCTACGAACCCTGGGCATTGTTGCCCGCGTTGCGTTTTCTCGAACCCTGTTCGGACGTCCGGGTCGTTCTGGTCTATGTCGACGGCACGCTCTCCGGGTTGTTTCCAGTTAAGCGCACCAGCGGGCGATTTGGTATCCGCTACTTGTCGACCTGGAAGTATCCGGACTGCTACCTAACGGATCCGCTTTTATTTCCGGGCCTGGACTTGGATGAAATCTTCCGGCAGACGATGGAACGCTTTGATGTGTGCTGTTTCATGTCCCCAAGCCATACTGCGTCCACCCTACTGAAATCCAGGAACGCCGTATTTACGGTGCGAGAGCGAGGGGCCATCACCGAGAGTATCTCCTGGGACCAATACCAAGCGCTTCAGCCGAGAAAGGTTCGTAAAGAAAATCGCCGTGTTATCTCGCGGGTTTTGGGTGTTCCCGAGATGCGTTACCTGGTGGCAGGACAGGGTTTGGCGGAAGAATGGTTTCCGCGATTTCTCCGCCTTGAAGCAGCCGGTTGGAAGGGCGAGGGAGGATGGGCTGTTCAGCAAGACGAGAATCGGACCAAGTTCCTGTTCGAGCTCATGCGGCGCGGCGAGGCGGAAGGCAAGATTGAATTCCAAGCATTGATTGCCGGGAATGAAGTGTTTGCAATCGCCTTCCGATATGTCACCCGCAGGTGCTCGTTTGAGGTCAAGACGACGTTTAGTGAAAAGCATAGCCGTCTCTACCCCGGCGTGGTGCTGGAGCTATTGAACATGAAGGACCTGCTCGAGAAGGGTCTAGCCATGGGAGACTCCTGCGCGACCCACCACAACGAGCTCGTCAATAGAATTTGGCCGGGTCGACGCCGCGTCTACAAATCGGTCGAATTCTCCGATACGATCGGCGGGCAGGGCCGTCGGGCGGCATATCGACTGTATCGACGCTTGGTTGAAACCTTGGGCAATAGCCGGACCGCGGGGAAGGTCATGTTGGTGAGGAACGACAGCGAATAGCAGGCATTCACCGAGCCGCAGCGGCTCAATCGCTATGAAACTCGACAGAAGCGGCTCGCGTGGCGACGATCGTTGGACGCCCACGAACGAATCCGCGGCAGACCGCGCAATGCGGTTTGATTAGCCTTATTCCCCACAAGGACACGGTGCTCGCCAGGGATCTATAATCGCGTTTCCGCAGGCGCGACGAGATCGCGCCGGCTGCTTTTCCGCAAGCCGGTCACCGACCGCCCCGGATGCCCGGGTTGCCACAAGAGGCCCTGTCACTCATGTTTGTACGTTACGTCAGCGTGTTCCTGACGCTTAGCCTGCTGATTGCCGGCCTGGCCTACGTCAAGTACGGCCAAATACAAGGCTCCATCGCGATGTTCTCCAAGCCGATGCCGGCACCGGCGGTCTCGGCGACCAAAGTGACTGCGACTCGTTGGGAGCCGACGCTGGGATCGGTTGGGACGCTGCAATCGGTTCAAGGCGTCATGGTGAGCAACCAGGTTTCGGGGCAGGTCAAAGAGATCGCCTTCGAATCCGGCCAAGAGGTCCGAGCCGGAGAGGTGCTGCTGCAGTTGGACGACGATGTGGATCGCGCCGATCTCGAGGGGCTGATGGCCGCGGAACGGCTCGCCGACATCAAGCTGGAGCGCAATCGAGCCCTGCTCAAGGATCGCGCGGTATCGCGCGGCGACTTCGATGAAACAACCGCTCAGTTGGACCAGGTGCGCGCCCAAGTCAAGGCCAAGCAGGCGTTGATCGACAAGAAGACGCTACGAGCACCTTTTGCCGGACGCCTCGGTATCCGCCAGGTGAACCTCGGGCAGTTTCTCCCCGCGGGCTCCGACATCGTGCTCCTGGAGGCACTCGATCCCCTCTACGTCGACTACGCCTTGCCCGAACGTCACCTCGACAAGCTCCGGGTTGGGCAGCCGGTCACCCTGCGCGTGGCCTCGAGTCCGGGCCGAACCTTCGAGGGGACGATCGCTGCGATCAGTCCAGGCATCGATCGGGGCACCCGAAACATCTCTCTGCGCGCGCGCCTCGGCAATTCCGATCTGGCCCTGCGTCCCGGCATGTTTGCCCGGGTTGAGACCCTGCTGCCCGCCGAGGAGCAGGTGCTGACCCTGCCGCGCGAGGCGATCACCTTCAACACCTACGGCGATTCGGTGTTCCTGATCCAGGAGAAGGAAGGGAAGACCGTCGTGCAGCGTCGCCAGGTCAAGACCGGCGCGGTCCGCGGCGACGAGGTGGCCGTGCTCGAGGGTCTGGAGCCCGGGGATCGCGTGGTCTCCGCGGGTCACGTCAAGCTCAACAACGGACAGGAGGTGGCGATCAAGGAGGACGCCCCCGAATCGGCCCCGGCGTCGGCGGATGCGGCAACGGACGGGGAAGCGGCCGCGCAATGAGATTCACCGATCGCTTTGTCTATCGGCCGGTGCTTGCGAGTGTCGTGAGCTTGCTGATCTTTATCCTTGGCGTCCGGGCCTTCATCGACCTCGAGGTCCGCCAATACCCGGAGACCAAGAACACCGTCGTCACCGTCACCACGGCCTATCCCGGCGCCAGCAGCGACTTGGTCAAGGGCTTTATCACTACACCGCTTCAGCAGGCCATCGCCCAAGCCGACGGAATCGACTTCCTGTCCGCTACCAGCACCGCGGGTACATCGGTCATCGAGGCCCACATGCGCCTCAACTACGACCCCAACGCGGCGATTGCCGAGATCCAAGCCAAGGTGGCGAGCCAGCTCAACGTGCTGCCCGAATCTGCGCAGAACCCGGTGATCGACTCCACCACCGGCGACGCCACGGCACTGATGTATATGGCCTTCTACAGCAAGGAAATGGATCTGCCGCAGATTACGGACTATCTGCTGCGCGTGGTGCAGCCGCAGCTTCAGGCCCTGGACGGCGTGGCGAAGGCGCAGCTGATCGGCAACAAGACCTATGCGATGCGCGTGTGGATGGACCCCGCGCGTATGGCCGCGCTTGGGGTCAGCGGCGACGACGTGTCCAAGGCGCTCGAAGACAACAACTACCTCGCCGGCATCGGGCGCATCCAAGGCAATTCGGTGCAGGTGGACCTATCGACGACCACCGACGTGAACTCCTTGGAGCAGTTCCGGCGTCTGGTGGTGCGTTCCGAGAATGGCACCCTGGTGCGTCTCGACGACATCGCCGATGTCGAGCTCGGCGCCGCGGACTACAACTCCAGCACGCTGTACAAGGGCAATCCGGCCATCTTCATCGGTATCGAGCCGACTCCCGGGTCCAATCCCTTGGACGTGGCCTCGCGCGTGCGCGGCGCGCTCCCGGGGCTAAAGGCCGAGTTTCCGGAGGGACTAAACGCCTACATCCCCTACGACGCGAGCGAATTCATCCAGGAGTCGATCGACGAGGTCTTCACCACACTGGCCGAGGCGGTGTTGATCGTGCTGCTGGTGATCTTCCTGTCGCTGGGGTCGATACGCGCGGCGCTGGTTCCCTCCGTGGCCGTGCCCCTTTCGATCGTCGGCGCGGGTTTCTTGATGCTGCTGATGGGCTTTTCGATCAATCTGCTGACCCTATTGGCCATGGTGCTCGCGATCGGGCTGGTGGTGGATGATGCCATCGTCGTGGTCGAGAATGTGCACCGGCACATAGAGATGGGAAAGCCCGGTTTGAAGGCCGCCGCCGACGCCGCTGCCGAGCTGGGGTTGCCGATCATTGCGATGACCACGACCCTGGTGGCCGTGTATGCGCCGATCGGGTTTATGGGCGGCCTGGTTGGCTCCCTGTTCACCGAATTCGCCTTTACGCTGGCCGGCGCGGTGCTGGTATCCGGGGTGGTCGCCCTGACCCTGTCGCCGATGCTTGCCGGTCGCGTGCTCCGACCCAGCGCGCAACAGGGTCGCTTCGAGCGCGGCGTTGAGCACTTCTTCGACGGGTTGGCCAACTTCTATCGCCGCCTGCTGCACGGATGGCTGCGTTTCCCGGGTGCCACCGTGCTGGTTGCGGTCATCGTGCTGGCCGCGATTTACGCGATGTACGGCATGACCAAGAAGGAGCTGGCCCCCACCGAGGACCAGAGCATCTTGTTCTTCATGGCCACGGCCCCGCAGACCGCGACCATCGACTACGACCTGCGCTACATCAAGGAGATACTGCCGATCTTCGAGTCCGTGCCGGAATATAAGGAGAGCTTCATTCTGGCGGGCTTCGGCGGCGACCAGAGCAGCACCTTCGGCGGCTTCAAGATGCTACCCGCGTCCAAGCGCGAGCGCTCGCAGATGGAGATCCAGCCCCAGCTTCAGGGCGCACTGGCGGGTATCACAGGCGTGCAGACGGTGGTCTTTCCACGCCCGAGCCTACCCACGCCCGGACGCGGCATCCCGGTTGAGTTCGTGATCGTCTCGGACCGGGACTACCAGGAGCTCGACGGCCTGTCGGATCAATTGCTCGGCAAGGCCATGGCCAGCGGGAAATTCATGTTCCTGCAGAAGGACGTCAAGCTCGAGCGGCCGCGCACCGTCTTGGACGTCGATCGCGACCTGGCCGGCGACCTGGGGATCAGCATGCGCGACCTGGGACGCAGTCTGTCGGTGATGCTGAACGAGAACTACGTCAACTGGTTCAGTCTCGACGGCCGCAGCTACAAGGTGATCCCGCAAGTGGCGCAGGAATCGCGCAACGACGCCGGTGAGCTCCAGGATTTCTACGTTCGCAACGCGGCCGGAGACTTGGTGTCGCTGTCGGCGCTGGTGGACTTCCGCAAGGTGGTGGAGCCCTCCAAGCGCGTGCAATTCCAGCAGCTCAATGCCATCACCCTGTCCGGCGTCATGACTCCGGGGGTGCCGCTCGGGGATGCCCTTTCCTATCTGGAGCAGGAGGCCAAAGAGATCTTCCCGCAGGGCGTGCGGTGGGACTACAAGGGAGAGTCGCGCCAGTTCAAGAGCGAGGGTACGGCGCTGGAGGTGACCTTCTTCCTGTCGTTGCTGATCATCTATTTGGTGCTCGCGGCTCAGTTCGAGAGTTGGCGCGACCCGTTCGTGATCCTGATGTCCGTTCCGCTGTCCATCGCCGGCGCACTGGCCTTCCTGTTCCTCGGCTTCGCCAGCATCAATATCTACACTCAGGTGGGGCTGATTACGCTGATCGGACTGATTGCCAAGAACGGCATCCTGATTGTGGAATTCGCCAATCAGCTACGCGAGCGCGAGGGACTGTCCAAGCGCGAGGCGGTGGAGAAGGCATCCGCGGTCCGGCTGCGCCCGATCCTGATGACGACGGTGGCGATGCTGGTCGCCATGATCCCGTTGCTGATCGCGCACGGTCCGGGCGCGGTCAGCCGATACGACATCGGTCTGGTGATCACCACCGGGCTGGGGATCGGCACCCTGTTCACCCTGTTCGTGGTACCGGGCTTTTACGTGCTGCTCTCACCCGCGGTCCACACCCGCCGGTCGATACCCAAGAGCGATGCGGATGGGGCGGTTGAGGCGGGTGCGTGACACCCGCGCCGTTGACCCTCAGGAGGCGGAAGATTCGCTCGCGAACGGGCGGGTGCGCATGATCTCATAGGGCTCCAGGTATTCGCTGAAGGCCCGCGGCGGATCGAGCACCCAGCCCCGATAGGAGGCATCGATACTGCGCGGTCTCCAACTCGGGGGCCGGTCGGCGCCGACGTCGATCCAGAGCAGGCGACCCTCGTGCAAGTATCCGTCCGCGGGGCGCAGCATGGAGGTTGCCGCCCAATGACCCAGTCGCGGGCCGATTTCGCGCAGCATTCGCGCCGCGTTGGCATAGTCGCCGATGGTGCCCAACAACAAGAGGCGCCGATAAGTCAACCCGGGGTGAAATCGCTGCCCGGCCATAGGCACACCCACCTCGATCTCGCCGCGGCCCTCCAGGTATACGAACAGGGCGTGCAGCGACTTCCAGGTCCCTGGCGAGGGTGGTCGCGCCGCTTGCGCGGCGCATTCGATCCCCTGCTCGAAACCCTTCAACAATTGGCGCAGGACCCACTCGCGATAGACCCGGAAACGAGCGGATCTCGCGTAACGTGGGCGACCCAAGTCCTCCAGCAGATGCTGCAGATTCTCGCACCAGGCACGCGTTAGACGCTGTGTCGGCGTTGGACCGGGATCGATCCGGTCGCCGACGCCCTCGCCGGGGCGACGCACCGGAGTCGCCGCGAGTATCGGCTCCACCTGATCCTTCAGCGCCCGCAAGCGCGAAAGCCGCCGTTCGGGGTCCATGGGCTGGTCGCGAATTCGCTCCAGGGCCACCAGGACCTCCGGGAGCATGATTTGCACATCGTCGGGGCGAAGTCGTTCAAGCCAAACCGTCATCGTGTGCTTCCGTTGGGGGGCATGCCACCCGGTTGCGGGGGTGCGTTCCTATGAAAAATTTTCCTAATCGTGAACTCGGTGCCGGATTCACACAAGCAATTATGACGGATAACGGCGCGGCTGATGTTTGTCCCGCGCGCGCGTCGGAGTCGGTTAGCGGCGCTCCGACAACGGGCCGAAACGGGTGCCCGCGTGCTCGCGTGCCCGTCGCCAACGCAGGCGGGCGGCCAGCAGAACCAAGAGGATTGCACCGTAGACCAGCGGCTCCAGGAGATCCGCCTTGACCAGCCACAGGAAATGCATCACTCCAAGCGCGGCGACCACGTAAACCGTGCGGTGCAGCAGGGTCCAGCGCCTGCCCAGCCGGCGTATCCAGCCTCGTGTCGAGGTGATCGCGAGCGGTATCATCAGCGCGAATGCAGCGAAACCGACGGTGATATAGGGTCGCTCCAGGATGTCCTCGGCGATGGACCCCCAATCGAAGAATCGATCGAGCCACAGATAGGTGGCAAGATGCAGCGAGCTGTAGAAGAAGGTAAACAGTCCGAGCGGTCGCCGCAGCGGGGCCAGCCAATGTTGAGCGGTAAGACGACGCAGCGGCGTGATGGCGAGCGTCGCCAGCAGCAGTCGCAGCGCCCAGTCTCCAGTGGTGTGGGTGATGGTTTCCACCGGATTCGCACCGAGCGTACCTTGCATGCCCCGCGCAACGAGCAAGGCGAGCGGCGCGAGACAAACCACGAACAGCAGCAACCTGACGAGGCGAGCGCGGGTAGCGGGTTGGTATTGGATCATTGGGGCCGGCTTCCTGGCTTCAAAAATCGCGGGTAAGGTCCATGCCCGCGTACAGGCCGGCGACTTGATCCGCGTAGCCGTTGAACATCCGTGTCTTCTGCTTGCCCGCCAACCATCCGCCGCCGAGCACCCGATGTTTCTTCTGGCTCCAGCGCGGGTGATCGACGTCCGGGTTGACGTTGGCATAGAACCCGTACTCTTCGGGTTGCAACCGATTCCAGCTCGCCGGCGGCTGGCGTTCCGTGAAAGAGATCCGCACGATGGACTTGATGCTCTTGAAGCCGTATTTCCAAGGCACGACGAGCCGCAACGGTGCACCGTTCTGATTGGGCAGGGTCTCGCCGTAGAGACCGGTTGCGAGGATCGTCAACGGATGCATGGCCTCGTCCATCCTGAGCCCTTCGCGGTAGGGCCAATCCAGGATCGACCGTTTCTGCGCTGGCAGTTGTTTCGGATCGTAGACTGTCTCGAAGGCGACGAACTTGGCGTTGGCCCGCGGTTTATAGCGCCGCAGCAGATCGCCGAGCGGGAAGCCGACCCAGGGGATGACCATTGCCCAGGCCTCGACACAGCGCAGGCGATAGATACGCTCTTCTTGGGTGTAGGCGGACAGGATGTCTTCGATCCCGATCTCGCCGGGGGCATCGCATTCACCGTCGACCACGACGCTCCAGGGTCGCGTCTGCAACTGCTTCGCGTTGCGCTTCGGGTCCGTCTTGTCGGTCCCCAGCTCGTAAAAATTGTTGTAGCTGGTCACGTATTCCAAGCTGGTGGGCTTCTCGTCCGTGCTGTAGCGGCTGGGTTTGACATCCGCAATCGGCTCGGACGCAAACAACGCGGATGCCGGAAGTCCACCGAGCGCCAGGGCCACGGATGCCTGCAACAGCTCGCGGCGCCGCTTCCAGACCGCGGGTGGTGTGATTTCGGACGATTGAATGTCGCTAGGACGTTTGATCAACATTGGGCATACCCTAATTGCTTCGCGTGCGGGGTCCTGAGCGGATGGCCGCTTCCAAATCTTCCGACCGGGGATCGAAAAAGGTTCTTTCGTGCTCCCGCCGACCGTCATCGTTAGATGCGGCCGAACGCATCGGGTTCGAGCCGCCGACCAGGCGCCGAGCTTGACTTCAATGCTCGAGACACCCAGATATGCCGCCCAATAGAAACCGATCCATCAGGCTGTTGTCATGCCAGAAGAATTCCGACCCCAAAACGATCTCGAGCGGCAGCTTTTGGCCGCGCAGGAGGGGCAGGTAGAGCCCGAGACGTTCCTCGGTACCCTGCTCGGGTCCGAGGTCTTCATGCCGGTCTACGAGAAGCACCAGATTGGAGGTCTCCAGACCCAACAGGTTGCACAGCCGCTCAAGCTTCACGACGAGGACGGGGGCGAGATCCTGGTGCTGTTCACGAGTCCCGAGCGGGCCAAGGCATTCGTCAAGGACTACCCCGGGTTCGGCGGCGGACTGGTGGCGGATTTCAGCTGGATTCTGGAGAAGCTCGGGGTCGGCTACTCCGTCGCGTTGAATCCGGGTCTGCCGGTGGGGATCGACTTCGACGCCCAGGACTTGGCGCAGATTGCCGAGCTGAAGCGCGCGAACTGAGGTCTGCGCGTGATTGCCTCCCGGAGCGATCCGTCCGTTCGAGTGGAAGCCGCCGCAACCTGCTAGGCGGTTGCGGAGCCCGCGACGCCGGTGGTCACCGGACGTTCCAGCTCCACCCGTGCCGCGCGCCGCGCGCGCGCCCGTCGATCGATCACGTTCTTCAGCGCAATCAACAGGCCCAGTCCGATGAAGGCGCCCGGCGGGAGGACGGCGATCAGCGCCCCGTGATAACCCTCGCCGAGGCTTAGGCTCAATCCGCGCGCCGACTCGCCCAGCAGCAGATGCGCTTGGTAGAACAGCGTGCCTTGACCGAGGAGCTCGCGCAATCCGCCCAGGGTCGTCAGCACCAGGGTGAATCCGATCCCCATGGCGGCCCCGTCCAGGAAGGCCCGGTCCGCTCGGTGTTTCGAGGCGAACGCCTCGGCTCGGCCGATGATCGTGCAGTTGGTGACAATCAGCGGTATGAACAGACCGAGCACCAGGTACAACTCGTAGAAGTGTGCCTGCATGGTGAGCTCGACCGCGGTTACAAACGAGGCGATCACCAGCACAAACACCGGCAGGCGGACCTCTGGACGGACCAGGTTGCGGATTAGCGAGACGGTCACGTTCGACAGGATCAGCACCACCGTGGTGGCTAGTCCCATCCCGAGACCATTGGTGGCCGACGTCGTGGTCGCCAGCAGCGGGCACAACCCGAGCAAGGCGACGAGCGCCTGATTGTTGCCCCACAGACCGTCGGTGACGATCTTTCCGTAGCCGCTTTCGTTCGACATCAGGATCGCTTCCCCGAAGCGAGGTTTTCTCCCGCGGGGGCGGCGAACAGCCGATCCCCCTCGCGCTCGACATACAGTAGCGTGTTCTTCACCGCCTTGACGATGGCGCGCGGCGTGATCGTCGCCCCGGTGAATTGATCGAACACGCCGCCATCACGTTCCACTGTCCACTTGTTGAGCGGTGGGTTGCCGATCGACCTGCCCGCGAAGTCGAAGATCCAGTCTGATTTCGTTTCCTCGATGCGATCGCCGAGCCCCGGCGTTTCGTGGTGCTCAATCACGCGCACCCCGCCGATCGTCCCGTCGTGCAGCACCGAGACCAGCAGATCGATGGGGCCCGCGTAACCATCGGGTACCACGGGGTTGAGGATCAGTGCGACGGGCTGACCGCCGTTGCGCACCCGATACACCCGAGTCGTGTCGGCGCCGAGCAAGTCGCGTGCACTGACGTCGATTTGGTCGTTGAGCGGGTCGTTGTCCATTTTACCGGCCGGGATGATCGACTCGAGCTTACGTTGCAGGGCCATGCGTTGATTCTCGGCGATGCGCCCGTCCATCACCTGGTGGGTGACCGCCACCAGGGCAACTCCCGTAACCGCGAACGTGCCCAACACGAATGCGGCGATGAACATCGGTGCCTTTTTCATGGGTTGCCTTTGCTGTGCCCGAAGACCCGGGGTTGGGTGTAGTGATCGATGGTGGGAGCGGCGATGTTCATCAGCAATACGGCGAAGGCCACGGCGTCGGGATAGCCGCCCCAGGAGCGAATTACGAACACCAGGACGCCGATCGATAGGCCGAAGATGAGCTGGCCACGGTTGGTGGTGCAGGCGCTAACCGGGTCGGTGGCGATGAAGAAGGCGCCCAGGATCGCCCCGCCGCTGAATACGTGAAAGGCAGGGAAGGGGTGGGACTGAGGATCGATTGCCCAGAATATTCCCGAGATCATCACCAGCGCGCCAAGTACCGCGACCGGGATATGCCAGGTGATGACCTTCTTCCAGAGCAAATAGAGACCGCCGACCAGGAACCAATTGCCGACCCATTCCCAGCCGCGCCCGCCATAGTCGCCCCACAGCGGGCTTTGGCGGATCTCCTCGATCATCCGATTCTGACCGAGCTGCGCGCGCATCTCGTCGAGCGGCGTGGCCGCCGAGATGGCGTCCCAATCGAGGCCGGGCGGCAGGGCGCTGGTGAGGATCATGCGCAGCGATTCCACCAGCGACAAATTATGCTCGGCGAGCATATGCGGCGCGAGCCAATTGGTCATCGCCACCGGGTAGGAAACCAGCAGAAAGACGTAGGCCGCCATCGCCGGATTGAAGGGGTTGTAGCCGAGCCCGCCGTAGAGCTGTTTGGCGAGCACGATGGCAAACAGCATCCCGAGCAGGGTTAGCCACCAGGGCAGGGTCGGCGGGACCGAAATTGCGAACAACACGGCCGTGACCACCGCGCTGTAGTCGCCGATCGCGGGGCGAACCGGGCGGCCGCGCGCCTTGAGCACCGCGGCCTCCGCTCCGACGGCGAACAGGCTCGCGAGCACTATGTTGATCAGCAGGCCCCAACCGAAGTACCAGGTCATCGCCAGGATGCCGGGCACCAGTGCGAGCAGCACCTGCACCATGATCCGATCGACGCGATTGACGACCGGTCCGTGCGGAGACGAGACGACGTCGGCGGTCATCGTTGTCGGACGCCGGATGGTGAGCCGATGGCGATGCGAGTCGGGCGATGGCGTGGATCGTCGAGGGCGCACGCGCCTTTCGGCATGGGCCGGCGATCACCGCGCGCGCGGATGGCCGAAGGATTGTTCGAGCCGACGCTCAACGTGGCTCCGCCGGCGCTTGGGGCGCGGTCTTTTTCGCGGCGGCTCGCGCCCTGGCGGCCTCGATCACCCCCTTTTTGCTATCCGGGCTGACCGCGGCCTCATCCAGCGACTCCTTTTTCTTGCGCAATTTCGCCTGGCGCTCCTGCTCCTGGCGTGCGAGCCGGGCCTGCCTCGTCTCGTGACGCTCGCGTGCCTGCTCGGCCTTGCGTCGGTCCTCCTCGCGCGCCCACACGGCGGTCTTCGCAAAGCGATAGTACTGGACCAGCGGGATGTGGCTGGGGCACACCCGGGCGCAACAGCCGCATTCGATGCAATCGAACAGGTGGTAGTCCTGCACCCGATCCAGATCCTTCGAGCGCGCGTACCAGTAGAGCTGCTGGGGGAGCAGTCGGGCCGGGCAGACCTCGGCGCACTTGCCGCAACGAATACATGCCATCGCCGGTCCCGGATCGGGGGCCTCGGCGGCGGTCATCGCCAGCACGCAGTTCGCCGCCTTGGTGATCGGCACCTCCGCGTCCTCAAGCTCGAAGCCCATCATCGGGCCGCCCAGGATCAGCTTGCGCGGAGGCTCGCGGTAGCCGCCGCAGTGGGCGATCAGATGCGAGATCGGGGTGCCGATGCGGACCTCCAGATTGCTCGGCTCGGCGACCGCGCGGCCGGTGACGGTCACCACCCGCGAGATCAGCGGCCGGCCCTCCAGCACCGCGTCCGCCACCGCCGCCGCGGAACCGACGTTCACGCACAGCAGTCCGATGTGCGCCGGGATGCCGGAGCTCGGGACCTCCAATCGGGTCAGGATGCGGATGAGCTGCTTCTCGCCGCCGCTGGGGTAGAGGGTCGGGATGGGGACGATCGCCGTATAGCCGCCCATGTCGGATTTCGAGCGTGCGATCCGCATCGCCTCGATCGCCGCCGGCTTGTTGTCCTCGATCCCCACCAGCACGCGTTCAACGCCGAGCAGGTGATGGATGATGCGCACGCCTTCGAGGATCTTTTCCGCGTGCTCGCGCATCAGCCGGTCGTCGCAGCTGATGTAGGGCTCGCACTCGGCGCCGTTGACGATCAGCGTCTTGATCCGCTGGTTGGGCCCCGGGTTGAGCTTGACGCTGGTGGGAAAGGACGCGCCGCCCAGTCCCACCACGCCGGCCCGGCGAATGCGCTCGCGGATCTCGACGGGGTCGAGCTGGGCGTAGTTGGTCAGAGGCGGCGGCAGATCGTCCGACCACGCATCCTCGCCGTCGGACTCGATGACCGCGCAAAGGGCCGAAAGACCCGAGGGATGGGGGACCCGGCGCGGCTCGACGGCGACGATGGTCCCGGAGGTGGAAGCGTGCACCGCCGCGCTGATGTAGCCGGAAGGCTCGGCGATCAACTGACCCTTGCGCACCAGTTCGCCCGGCCGCACCAGGGGGCGCGCCGGTGCGCCGATGTGCTGCTGCAACGGTATGATCAGGCGCGCGGGCAGCGCGACCGGCTCCACGGAACGCTCGCAGGACAGCGCCTTCTCGTCCGGAAGGTGGAGGCCCCCGTGGAACCGCCACAGCGGATACTTCCGGGGCATGGGTGGCGCGGCGGTCATCGGGTGCTCACGCGGCCTGGCGCCGCGCCGGATAGGGCCAGCGCCAGTGCGCGATGTCCGCGGCAACGGGTTGCATGTGGATACATTCGACCGGGCAGGGCGGTATGCACAGCTCGCAACCCGTGCATTCGGCCGCGATGATGCCATGGAGCTGCTTCGGCGCGCCGACGATCGCGTCTACCGGGCAGGCCTGGAGACACAGGGTGCAGCCGATACACGCCTGCTCGTCGATCACCGCGACCGACGGCGGTTTCTCGTGGGTGTCGAGTGCCACCGGCTCGCGCCCAAGCAGATCCGCGAGGGCAAGCACCGTGGCCTCGCCGCCGGGGACACAGCGATTGATCTCGTCCTCGCCCCGCGCGATCGACTCCGCGTAGGGACGGCATCCCGGGTGGCCGCACTGGCCGCACTGGGTCTGCGGCAACAGGCCATCGATCTGATCCGCGATCGGGTCGCCCTCGACCTTGAAACGGATCGCCGAGTAGCCGAGCAGCAGCCCCAATACGCTCGCGAGCACGGCAATGGCGGCAATGGCGGTGAACATCGCTGGTCGCGCCCCTACTTCGACACCAGGCCCGCGAAGGCCATGAAGGCGAGCGACATCATGCCGGCCGTGATCAAGGCGATGGCGCTGCCCTGAAAAGGCTCCGGCACGTCGGCCACGGCCACCCGCTCGCGCACCGCGGCGAACAGGGCAAGCACCAGGGAGAAACCGAGCGCCGCGCCGAAGCCGTAGAGTGTCGCCTCCACCAGCGTCCGCTCGGCCTGCAGATTCAGCAGGGCTACACCCAGCACCGCGCAATTGGTGGTGATTAGCGGCAGAAAGATGCCCAGAACCTGATACAGGATCGGACTGGTCTTGTGCATCACCGTCTCGGTGAACTGAACCACCGCGGCAATCACCAGGATGAAGGCGATGATGCGCAGGTACTCGATACCCAGCGGCACCAGCAGATAGCGGTTCACCAGCCAGGCGCACACCGAGGAGAGCGTGAGCACGAAGGTGGTTGCGAGTCCCATACCGGTCGCCGTCTCGAGCTTGGTCGAGACGCCCATGAACGGGCACAACCCCAGGAACTTCACCAGTACGAAGTTGTTGACCAGAACCGTGCCGACGAGGATGAGTGCGTACTCTTGCATTGGCGTCGAGAAGGCGATGGAATCGCTGGCGGTGGCGAGGTCGTCGAGCGGGATCTGCGGCGCCCGCGAAGGGATGGAAGGATACGCCGATGGCTTCCCCCGCTACAACCGACAGCGCGTGCGGATATCCGCCCCTTACGAACCTGGTTTGAGTTGCTCCGCGCGCCGCCCGGCCAGGCTCGACCGGCACGCCAACCGCGTGGCTACTTGATTCGCATACCCGGCTCGGCACCTTCGTCCGGGGCTAGGATGAAGATCTCGCGACCCCCGGGGCCGGCGGCGAGGACCATGCCCTCGGAGACCCCGAAGCGCATCTTGCGCGGGGCCAGGTTCGCGACCATCACCGTGAGCCGCCCGACCAGATCGGCGGGCTCGT